>NZ_JBFODQ010000011.1:0-27996 GCF_040908355.1 Aeromonas sp. R2-2
GGTGATGAGAGTCACCGCCCGGCGGCCCCCTTACTTGTCCAGCTCGGCCAGATAGAGCATGGGGATCACGGCGTACATGGCGGCGCACTTGACCAGATGCTCTTTCCAGGTCTTCTCGTTCGGGGCGTGGGCCTCCGGCTCTTTACCCGGGCCAAAACCGATGACCGGAATACCGTGGCGACCCATGATGGAGACCCCGTTGGTCGAGAAGGTCCACTTGTCCACCACCGGCTCCTTGTTGAACAGCTCGCGATAAGCCTTGGAGAGGGTTTTGACGGTGATGTGATCCTCTTCCACCTTCCAGGTCGGGAAGTAGCACTCGGTCGGGTAGACCAGACCGGTGTAGGCCGGACGGTCGTACTGGTACATGGAGACCTCGGCACCGGCGGCTTTTACCGCTGGCAGAGCGCGGATCTCGTCGAGCGCCCCTTGCCAGGTTTCGCCCCAGGTGAGGCGGCGGTCAATGGAGACGGCGCAGCTGTCTGCCACGGCGCAGCGGCTTGGGGAGGTGAAGAAGATCTCGGAGACGGTCAGGGTGCCCTTGCCGAGGAAGTCGTCATTGCCGAGGTTGTGGCTCAGCTCCTGCAGCTCGCCAAGGATGGGGCCCATCTTGAAGATGGCGTTGTCACCGCGCTCCGGTGCGGAGCCGTGGCAGCTGACCCCCTGCACATCGATGCGGATCTCCATGCGGCCACGCTGGCCACGGTAGATCTGGCAGTCTGTGGGTTCGGTACTGACCACGAACTCGGGGCGGATCTTGCTCTGCTCGATGATGTACTGCCAGCAGAGGCCATCGCAATCCTCCTCCTGCACGGTACCGGTCACCAGCAGGGTGTACTGATCTTCCAGCCCCAGCTCCTTGATGATCTTGCCCGCATAAACCATGGAGGCCATGCCGCCTTCTTGGTCAGATGCGCCACGACCACCAATGATCTCGTGATCTTCCATCCCCTCATAGGGGTCGAACTTCCAGTTGGCCATGTTGCCGACGCCCACGGTATCGATGTGGGCATCCATGGCAATCAGGTGCGGGCCGTGGCCGATATAGCCCAGCACGTTGCCCATGGGGTCGATCTCGACCTTGTCAAAGCCAACCTTCTCCATCTCCTGCTTGATGCGGAGCACGACGCGCTCTTCATCGCAGCTCTCGCTCGGGATGGCAATCATGTCGCGCAGGAACTGACTCATCTCGGCCTTGTACTGGTAGGCCTTCTCCAACACCATTTCAAACGGAATTTGCTTGCTCATTGTGATTCTCCATAACAACTGAGAGTGCGCGGCCTGTTCGTCGGCAGCGCCCTGTGCCCGTTACCGCGCCCCGTTGGCGAGGCGCGATCAGTTCTTCAATTCGAGTCTCTGCTCTCGCAGGGAGTTACTCGCAGCCGGGGTTAATCGCAGGCAGGATGCTTGCCTTCCCACACCACTTCCCGATAGTGGGTCACATCGGTGTCCCCTTCGGTGTTGATGATCAGCACGACCGAGTTGCTATCCAGCCCGAGGCGAGCCATCAGCGCCGCGCGGTCCGGGTGGTGACGCACCGCCGCCAGCACGCCGGTGCCGACCGAGCCGGATTCGCCGGAGATGATGCGCGGATCATTGCCAAGGGGGTTGCCCAGCACCCGCATGCCCAGCGCCGACACCTTGTCGTGGCAGGAGATAAACTGGGTGGTGCAGCTTCTGAGCAGTGGCCAGCCAAGGGGGTTGGGTTCGCCGCAGGCGAGACCGGCCATGATGGTGCGCATATCGCCACCCACATTGACCATCTCCCCCGCCACGCCGGAGCGGTAGATGCAGTCGGCCTGATCTGGCTCGACCACGATACTGTGCAGATTTTTCGCCCCGAAGCAGTCCACCAGATAACCGAGCACCCCGCCCGCCAGCGCCCCGACCCCGGCTTGCAGCAGCACGTGGGTCGGCTGCTTGATGCCCATGGCCTGCATCTGCTCGACCGCTTCATCGGCCAGGGTGGAGTAACCCTGCATGATCCAGGTCGGGATCTTGGTGTAACCCTCCCAGGCGGTGTCCTGAACGATGTGCCAGCCGCGCTCTTCGGCCATCTTCATGGTCAGACGCACGGTGTCGTCGTAGTTCATGTCGGTGACGATGCACTCGGCACCGAGATTGAGGATGTGGTCAACCCGCTCCTGGGCCGAGCCCTTGGGCATGTAGACCACCGCATGCTGACCTACCTGCTTGGCGGCCCAGGCGACGCCGCGACCGTGGTTGCCATCCGTGGTTGTGGCGAAGGTCATCGGCTCCTTGATGGTGCGTTTGATGAGATCGAAGGAGAAATCCTCGATGGCCACCCCGTACTTTTCACAGAGCAGGTTGGCGATGGCATAAACGCCACCCAGCATCTTGAAGGCATTGAGGCCAAAGCGCTTTGACTCGTCCTTGACCAATATATTTTTCACCCCGATATAGGCGGCCAGATCTTTCAGGTCGCACAAGGGGGTCGGCTCATAACCGGCCAGTTTTTTATGAAAAGCGCGAGCCTTTTGTGCTTCGGCGCGAGAAAACAGCGGAGATGGCTCGGCGGTAAAAAAGCGGTTATCGGCAATATCCATCTTCAAAGAAAATTGGGACATGCTTACCTCACTAGGCGTTACCTGACAAAGAGCTGCCTCGCCGGGAGATCCGTTATTCAGATACCACGGGGAGAAAACTCAAAATAATGGGTTCGACAGCGTGGGCAGGATGAATATTCACCCTGCCCTGCCGTTATTTATTTCACCCGCTTTTGCGCCTCTTTAATCAGATTTTCCAGGGTTTCTGCCGGGGCTGAGAATTTACGGGCCATGATCATGGCGGCGATAATATAGGGTTTCCAGCTCGCCTCTTTGTAAGTGGCGATACGGTATTTCTCGAATACCCCTTCGGTTACTTCCCCTTCCTTGCAGGAGACGCCGGAAATATCGGCGGGCAGGCAGTGCATATAGAGCGCTTCGCCACCCTTGGTGAGCTTCATCATCTCCTCGGTGCAGTGCCAATCCTTGTGCTTAGCGTTCTGCTCAAGGCAGTGTTTCTCCAGCTCTTTGAGACCGGCGTGGTCATTGGCACGCAGCAACTCGGTGCGCTGCTCCATCACCTTGTAGGGAGCCCAGGACTTGGGATAGACGATATCGGCACCCTTGAACGCCTCTTCCATGGAGGTGACCTGGCGGAAGCTGCCACCGGATGCCTTGGCATTCTCCTTGGCCACTTCGATCACGTCCGGGATCAGGTCATACCCTTCCGGATGGGCCAGGGTCACGTCCATACCGAAACGGGTCATCAGACCGATGATGCCCTGGGGCACGGAGAGCGGCTTGCCGTAGCTGGGGGAGTAGGCCCAGGTCATGGCAATCTTCTTGCCCTTGAGGCTCTCCAGGCTACCGAAGTGCTCCTGCAACCAGGCGAGATCAGCCATGGACTGGGTCGGGTGATCAATGTCGCACTGCAGGTTGACCAGTGCCGGACGCTGGGGCAGCACCCCCTTCTCGAATCCTTCATCCAACGCAGCGCCCACTTCGCGCATATAGGCGTTGCCGGCACCGAGGAACATGTCGTCACGGATCCCGATGGCATCGGCGCAAAAGGAGATCATATTGGCGGTTTCACGGACGGTCTCACCGTGGGCGATCTGGGATTTGCCCTCGTCCAGATCCTGCTGGGCCAGACCGAGCAGGTTCAGTGCAGAGGCGTAAGAGAAGCGGGTTCGGGTGGAGTTATCGCGGAAAACCGAGATACCGAGCCCGCTGTTAAACAGTTTGGTGCAGATATTTTCGGCGCGCAGGGTCTTGAGGGATTCGGCCAATTTCAATACCAGCTCCAGCTCCTGAGGCGTTTGCTCCCAGGTCAGCAGAAAATCTTTTTCATGCAGGTTGGATTTGAGTGCTCTGATCTCTTTGATTAATTCGTTAACTGCTTTCATCGTTCGCCCCAATCATTGGATGAGATATGGATAGCTCCCCTTTCACTCACGATGTCACCAGCATCCCGGTTGTGGGTGAGCGCGTCGGTTAGCGTCGATATGAGGCAATCAATAACCGTGCCAAACCAATAAAATGCAGGCAGATATTAATAAATGGCGAAAGTATGTGATGCCACCCACAAAATCAGCGGCTATTTAAGCGGTTTATTCAATAAAAAGGCGAGCGGAACAGCCAAGCCATAAAATAGCAAGGTGATAATAATCAGAGGTGATATCTCGGCGTTGGTGAGAATTATCATCAATGGTCAGTTTCAAGGGCTGAAATGATATCAGCGGGGCTGTCGTTATCATTATGATAATGCCGTGCAGCGATTTGCTCTTTTGTTACCACCTCTTCTGCAGCAATGTCACTGCTATTTAACCTCCCCTGCACTCCCCACCCGTATCACCTCTCGCCTTATCTTCCGGCCACATCGCTGGGCGCGGTTGGCCCAAGGTGCTAACGTGAATACGCCAGCTGCGCATCTGTATCGGATGCTCAGGAGAGGCCGACGTTCACTGCCGCAACTGCGCGGATGAACCTGCATGACTTACATATTTGAGGGATTATCTATGTTCAGGAATGCTGCTCTGCTCATCACCCTGACCCTGCTCGGTATAGCCCCTGCCCACGCAATCAGTGCCAAATATGCCGAGCAACTGGAACGATCCGGCTGCACCCAGGTCACCGAGGCGCAGGGCTGTGACATTCACAAAACCAAAGCGGAAAATGCCAAGGCGGGATTTAGCGCGGCCGCCCCAGCCGCGGAGGGCGGTCTGAATCTGAGCTATGAGCAGAAGCTGGAGCGCTCGGGCTGCACTCAGGTGAGCGAGCTTAATGGCTGCGATATCAACAAAACCAAGGCTGAGAACGCAGCTGCCGGTGTTGGCAATGCTCCGGCCGCGGCAACCAGCGCCAGCCCCTATGCGGGCAACTGGATCGCCACCTTCCCCCAAACCGGCGCCACCGTGGCCAATATCCACATCGATGGCAAGGATCAGGTGTGGGTCAACGACAAGAAGGTCAATGCCAAGAAATCTGATGGCGCGCTGGTGTTCAAGGATGGCATGGTCATCTACACCATTCAGGGTGATCGCCGCATCAAGGGTGAAGACGGCTGGGTCGATAATGATGCCGGCACCAAGGGGCCCATCAACGCCAAGTAAACAGCTGACCACGAAATGACGGGGAGCGCGGGCTCCCCGTTTCACACCTGATTGCCCATCGCGTCCAATGACCAGCTCCGCCAGTGAGGGGCCAGAATCAATACCTCCTGCTCCAGCCAAGTCCCGTCTGTGATCAGTTTATCAAGCCAGGGAACGCCTGCCGGAGTGCCATGGCCATCGACATGATCAGCCTGCGTCGTCACACGCCAGGGCACCTTGCCACTGTCCGTTGCAAAGGTGCGAACAGGGCGGGCGTAGTGATCCAGATAAGGTTGCAGCTCACAGGGAAGCCAGAGCATGGCCGGTCGATTTAGCTCACGCGCCAGCTCGATGGCAATATCGATACCCCGTTGATCGAGATCGCCGAAATGGACCCACTGCACGCCCGCAGGCAGCAGCGGGATCAGCTGTTTGGCCAGGGTGGTATTGCGACCGGGAGCAAAGAGCAGCAGTTGCCCGGGTTGCAGCGGGTAGTCGACAAAGGCCCCCTTGTTCTCCACCGTAATGACCCGCTCCCCTTGCCAGCCGATGGCCGCCAGCGTGCCCAGAGTCCGCTCCGGCAACGCCAACTCCCCCAGCAGCGCCATCATTGCCGTCATATCGTGCTGCTGACCCTGCTGATCGACCAGTGAGAGCGGTTCGAGGGTACGGATGCGGATCACCTCATCCTGCGTGAGCGACAATTCCGCAAGCTGTGGCGCGGCAAGGGATGCTGACCGCGAATGCTTGCTGTCCCCATGCCAGAGGGCATAAAAGCAGGCCTGATTAAGCCGTGCAGGCAAACTCACTCCCATTCGTTGCAACTGCTTACGCTTGTCCAGTTCGGGGGGAACGACCTGCGCCAGCTGTCTGATCAGATAAGCCCGTCCCGCCTCGGTTAATACATGACGAGCGCTTCGCCCAAAAGGTCTTAACCCACAATTCGTCTGCAACAACTCTTTCAACTTGCGGCCATGCCTGCTTTCAAGGGAGCACCCCTTCTCGTTCTGGCTATCGAGCAACTTTGCACAGAGCGCCTGTACCTGCACCTCATCAAACAGCGACATCCTCACCTCTCCATGTAGCTTCATATGACGAAGTAGAGGTGATTTTCCCTGTCATTACCGTGATCGGCTTCGCAAGCGGTCCTTATCAGCCCCGCCATGCATGCCCCGTACTGGTAAACCCGCTACAAAGGGCGCAAGCTGGCTTGATATAGAGATACGCTGCGCTCTTCGCGGCACGACAACGCGACACCCGCTTTCACAAGGGCTTGCCATGACCGACGCCACAGACCCCTCGCCATCCTCTTCCTGGCATCTTTCGGATATCCGCGAGCTGGCGCACCTGCTGACTCTGGCGCTGCCCGCCGCGGTAGAGATCACCGAAGCGGTACATCAGGCGATACTGAGCGGTATGGGGCTCAAGGGAGGAGATGAGGGAAAAACAGCCGGGATCACCGGGCTGGTCTACAAGGGGGTACATGGCGCCGCCAACACCCTGGGCAGCGGCATCAACCAACTGCTCAGCCGGCTGCCAGCCACACCGCCGCCCCACCAGATTCCCGAGACGCCCAAACGTGCGGCCCTGATCGCCACGCTCAACGGCGTGTTGGGGGACAAGCTGGTCGAGTACCACAATGCCCTCGCCACCCCCATGACCTTGCGCTATCAGGGCAAGCCCCTCGATTGGCAGGCGATGCCAAAGGATCTACCCCGCGAGGGACGGGTGCTGCTGATGATCCATGGCCTCTGCATGAACGATCTGCAGTGGCAGACCGAGCATCAAGGCAAACCGGTCAATCACGGAGAGCAACTTGCCGCCGCGCTTGGCTATCTGCCTCTTTATTTGCGCTACAACTCGGGCCTGCCCATCGCACAAAACGGGCAGCAACTTGCCCTGTTGCTGGAGCCGTTGCTCGCCCACTGGCCGGGAGAGCTCAAAGAGATAACGATAATGGGCTACAGCATGGGTGGACTGGTTGCCCGCAGCGCCTGCCACCATGCCAGCGTGGCCGGGCTCACCTGGCCTGCGCACCTTGCCAACCTGATATTTCTCGGCACACCACACCACGGCGCGCCGCTCGAACATGCCGGTCACTGGCTGGAACAGTTGCTGCCCGCTACCGCCTACAGCGAACCCTTCGTCAGGCTGGCACGGCTGCGCAGTGCAGGCATCAAGGATCTGCGCCACGGCAAGGTGATCGATGAAGTGGCCCAACCCGACCCCGCCGCGCCCTTGCGCGATCCCCGCGTCCCACTCCCCTTGCCCTGCAGCGTCAACTGCTATGCCATCGCCGCAACCACTGCCGCCAAGCGCAGCCTGCTGGCCGACCGGCTGATTGGCGATGGACTGGTGCCGCTACGCAGCGCCCTCGGTCAGCACAACGAAGCGCGCCATCAGCTGGCCTTTCTGCCCGCCCATACCCTGATTATCTATCGCACCAGTCATATGGCCCTGCTCGCCAACCCGCAGGTTGGCCAGCAACTGCTGCGCTGGCTCAGCCCCTTGCAGTTATAGCGAACTGGCTATTAAAGCAACAGAGTGCTGGTTCACAAAGGAGCCCTGTGGCACTCTGGGACGTCAAAGGGAAGACCCACACTGACACCTCATGTGTCCCCACTGCAAAGGAGCGCCACCGATGGCCAAAGCAAGCAAGAAAGAGATCAAGAAGAAGATCGCCGCTCGTCTTGAGAAAATTGCCAAGCATGAAGGCAAGATCAAGAAGCTGAAGAAGGCCCTGAAGTAGGGCCCATCGAATAAGAAAAACCGCCAATAGGCGGTTTTTTTATCCCCCTTTCGCCCCTTTACCATCGTTTTGATACCAATGGCCTTGATGTAAACGCCTCAAGCGCACCTCAGCAGAACAACCCGACTGAAGCCATACGCGTTCTCATCACCGCTATTTGGTCTAACAGCGCCAATCGGGCGCCGCGCGCCCCCTTGCCAGCAACTACCTTCAACGGAGTGTTTGATATGAGCCAGCAGTGGAGCGCCATATGTACTCTTACACCCTCACCTTCAAGGATGATGTCGATCGCCTGACCGCCCCCGAGCAGGAGATCACCTTGCAAAGCCCCGCTCAGGCGGGGGATTTTATTATCCTCTCCGACGGCAGCCGCCATCAGGTGATGTTTGTCACCCACCGCGCCCACTACAGCAGCCTCTATCTCGATAAAGGGGTCAGGGTGCCGCAAAGTTAGTGGCTATCGCCTTCAATTGATGGGGCTGAGTGAAATATTCACGCCGGAGACATAATGATCATCGCATCATGTCAATGTTCCTTTATCTCTATCACGATATATCTGAGGAAGCGCGATGAAAAAATACAACATTGTCTTATATCAAATTCGATTTATTTAGCCACGAAAAAGCAAATCATACCTCACAAAAACGAACCACCATCACTCAATATCATTGACCACATCCTTGGCCCGTTATAACAATTACTTTGCTGAACATATTTATTCGCAAGTCATTATTAGTGGTGGAGTTATCACAATGAATAAAGTTATCTTACCCATAGCATTAATTACCTGTGCTACGCTCGCTCACGCAGAGTCCAGCACTATTATCAACGGTCTGGATTTTGGTCCATTAGCTCAGTTGGCTGGCACATGGAAAAGCACCGATGCTGGTGGTGTAGATGTAGCACCCGGCCAAGAGGGTAGCAAAGTTGGTAAAGGGGGGCCGGCAGTGGAACCCTTTTACGAAGTCATTACTTTTGAACCGGCTGCCGATGCTAAAAATGCCAGCGAACAATATCTGGTAGCCATGTATTACAAACAGGAAGTATTCAGAAAAAGCGATAATGGGAAATTTCATGACCAACGCGGTTATCTGATTTATGACAAGACCAATCAGCTTGTTTACAACTCATACTGTATACCTCGTGCAGTCTGTGTGGTCACTGAAGGCAAAGCGGGTAACAAAATCGAGTTCAAGATGGGCAAGCGCGGTATTGCGGAAAGCAATTATATGACCATTAATGATTCCACCACGGATTTCTCGATGACTCTGGACTTCTCAGAGAAAGATCTCCTCAAATACAGTCAAACCACCAACCTGATGGTGTATGGCAAGCCATTCGCACACTCCGATAGTGCATCCCTGACCAAAACCAATTGATGTTTCATGGCCAAGGTATTCATTACCTTGGCTTTTTATATTCGTCGATAATCTATCCTGATGGCATCCCTATCCCACTCGGGATTGAGCACACCGGCATACCAAAGTGTCAGAATGACATCCATCTGATTGTTATGCTTCACAACCTTGCCGCTCTTACAGGCCGAGATCACTTCCAGCCATAACTGCTCGGGATTGATCGGTTTGGTAATATCCTTGTGTGACAATAAATCAATGGCAGCCAACACATATGCTCTGGTTTTGGTCGCAGCTACATAATGAACTGGCATGATGCAACTGATACAACCAAGACTGCAAAGAGTCAAAAAAGCTACCTTTGGATTATTTTTGAATTTTCCTGTACTGATATCACCACCAAATGCTTCAGCAATAGCCATATCCCAGGCGGTGGCATGCCCATAATTATTCTGCACCATCAGATGAACAGCTCTCAGCGCTGCACCACCATATTTACCATAGATAATCATCACTAATCCCTCCGTTTGCCCCATAGTAAGGCCGAACAGGCGAGATAAGCTAAAATAAATATCAATCACGATCATCGATTTTTTCCATTGATAACAAATCCATTTTTAGCTGAATTAAATATTGATCCATATCAATGTTATATCTTTATCTACCGAAAGGCTGACTGGTCGATGTCAGCCTTCCAAGATCATTCATCAACATCCATTTTCGTGTATAAACGGGTTCACCCAGCCTAGAGCACTTCTATTTTTACTTTGATAATCCCGTCACGAATATTGCCGATGGTGCTAAAAGCCGATTTGGAGAGATCGATAATACGCCCGCTTTTAAAGGCGCCGCGGTCATTGACCTTGACCACTACGCTCTTGCCGTTGGCGAGGTTGGTGACCCGCACCATGGAGCCAAAGGGCAATTCCATATGGGCGGCGCTATTGAGGTTGTTACGATATAACTCGCCGCTGGCGGTCTTTTTGCCATGATAACGGTCGGCATAATAGCTGGCATAGCCGGTTTCGCTATAGCCGCGCCAGCTGCCGCCGTGGCTCTCGTCATAACGGCTGCTACAGGCCGTCAGCAGCAGACAAAGAGATAACAACAGCCCTTTCTGGATATATTGCACCTTCCCCTCTCCTCTCTTCTTTTCACTCTGCGCTATTTTTGCATCTTCGATGCGGCCGGTGACGCTGGCGACACGTTTGCAGGCGGGAGCTCTCACCTTGCCATAGCTCCAAGGCACTCACCATGTTACTCGCCTTGTTGTCTGGCAGCAGCGACCGTGCGGCTACTTTGCCATATCTTCCATGTAAAAAGGGAGGCAAATGCCTCCCTTTCGACTAGTTACCAGTCATCCCGTGTCAGGATGGGCCAGAGACATCTCAGGCAATCAGCTTGTCATCGCTAAAGCCGAAGCCACGCAGGCCGACCACATGCACATGCTCGTGCTTGCCTTGCACTTTACGGATGAGCTTGTAGGTGGTGCCCTTCTCGGGGCTGATGTTCTCCGGCGCCGCGATAAGCAGCTGCATATCCTGCCGCTCGCACAGCTCGAACAGGGTGGCGATGGATTTACCATCCAGACGGGCCGCTTCGTCGAGGAACAACAGACGGCAGGGTGCAATGTCCTTGCCGCGCAGACGGCGGGACTCCTCCTCCCAGCTGATCAGTACCATCAAGAGGATGGCCTGACCGGTACCGATCGCCTCGCCTGTGGAGAGCGCCCCGCTCTCGGCCCGCAACCAACCATCGGCCCCGCGCTGCACCTCGATCTCCAACTCCAGATAGTTGCGATAGTCGAGCAGCACGTCGCCCATCACCTGATAGCTGCGATCCCCCTGCTCTACTTGCGGGTTCAGGCGCTGGAACAGCTTGGCCATCGCCTCGGAGAAGCTGAGCTCCTTGTCGGCGAACAGATCGTTGTGCATGGCGGTTTGATCGGCCAGTGCCGTCAGCAGACGGGTGTGAGCCTCGCGGATATTGACGTTGAGGCGCACCCCGCGCACCAGACCGAAGGCGATGTTCTGCAAGCCCTGGTTGAGCACCCGGATGCGGTTCTGCTCGCGGCGGATAATGTTGGTGATCTTGGCCGCCACCTCGTGAGAGGAGAGCGACAGATGGGTTTCCCGCTGCTTGAGCTCGTCAGCCAGACGGGCCAGCTCGATCTCCATCTCCTCGATCGCCTCGACCGGATCATCGGAGCGGATGATGTCGTTGCGGATGCGATCTTTAAGGTAACGGTAGACCTGCACGTAGAAGGCGACCTTCTGCTCGGTGCTGCGGTTGCCCTCAGAGAGACGCAGCGCATCGCGCAGGGCCTCGTCGTGGGCCACCGCCACCCGCAGGGCGCCGAGGGCCTTGTCCGACATGGAGCGCAACTCGTCGCTGTCGAGATAAGCCAGCTCGCGCTTGTTGAGGCGCTTCTCGACGTCGGTCTCCCGCGCCAGACGCACCACCCGCGACCAGCTCGCCTTGTGGCCCACCAGAGACTTACGGGCGCTGTAGTAATCCTTGCCTTCGAGTTTGAGACGGCCGCCGAGGGACTCGATCTCGCGCTTGGTTACCTGCAACTGGGCCTCGGCGCTGGTGCGACGGGAACGGGTGCGGATCAGCAGCTCTTCAATCTCTTTCTTGTGGGCGCGCGCCTTCTCTTCCATGTCATCAGAGAGGGTCAGCCCCATGGCCGCCAGCTCCTGCTCGAACTCGGTCAGGGTCTGGCGCTTGGCTTCGACGCTGGAGTTAAGCGCAGTGCGCAGCTGCAACGCCTCGGTGTGACGCAGGGCAATCTGCTTGTGCTGCTCGCCAGCGGTGCGGGCGGCAAGCTCGGCCGCTTTCAGCTTCTCTTTGAGTCGCTCGCTCATCTCGGAGGCCTTGCCCAGCAGGTCTTGCGCATCCTGATAGGCAAAGTGCGGCAGACGGGCCACCAGCTGATCGAGGGCGTAGCAACGGCGCTTCTGCTCGGCCAGCAGGTCGCTCACCTCATCATAGGCAGCCTGCAGCGCGGCCAGATCCTGCGGATCCTGACGCAGCACCTGCACCATGGTTTCCAGCTTCTCCAGCGACTTGCCGTGTTTGGC
Source organism: Aeromonas sp. R2-2 (assembly GCF_040908355.1). Lineage (NCBI taxonomy): Bacteria > Pseudomonadati > Pseudomonadota > Gammaproteobacteria > Aeromonadales > Aeromonadaceae > Aeromonas > Aeromonas sp. R2-2. The sequence continues at coordinate 12,286 of NZ_JBFODQ010000011.1, forward strand.
GATAAAGGCTTCGGCCTGTTTCAGGGCCTCAACGTCGGCATGAGCCGCCTCGAGGCGGGCAGCCAGATCAGTCTCGGCAAACAGGTGGGCAAAGGGCAGCATCCCCTGCACCAGCTGGATATGACGAGTCAGCTGGGCGGCGGCCGCTTTGGCATCACTCAGCTGTTTGTCGCACTCGCCGATGGCCCCTTGCAGCGCGCGCAGTTCGGCCTGCTTGGCCTGCACTTCGGCTTCGGGGTCGGGACGGAAGGCGATATCCAGATGCTGGCCGATAAAATCGCGGAAGTGACCGTAGAGACGGTGATACTTCTGCTGCTCGAAGGCAGCCTTGGCGTAACCCTCGATGAGCCCTTCGCGCTCAAGGTCGAGCTGCTCGATCCGTTTTTCCCGGGCGGCGCGGCCAAACAGCGGCAGCTCGGGGTAGCGGGAGAAACGCACCTGACGCTTGCTGGTGCGCACCAGCACGGCATCGCCCAGCTCGTCTGCCTCCACCAGATCCTCGTCAAAGGAGTCGGGGTTGCCCTGGATGAGGTAGATATCCTCCGGGCAATCTTCGAGCTTTTTCAGCCGCTCGATGGCCCCCTCAAGGTCGAGCACCACCAGAGCGCTGCGAGCCGGGCCATAGAGTGCGGAGTAGTAAGGGGCATCATCGATGGAGATGTCGTCATAGACATCGGAGAGCAGCACGCCCCCCACTTGCTCGGCGATGCGGGCAAGACGGGGATCCGCCTCGCCTGCTCCCAACTGCAGGTTGCGAATTTGCAGCTCCAGCGCCTGTTTCTGCGCAGCAATGCGGTTGCTCTCCTGCTCGAACTCGCGCTCCTTGTCGAGCACGGTCTGCATGCCGGCCGAAAGCTCTTCAGCGGTAGCGAGAGGCAGACCGCTCTGCTCGCGCAGCTGCTCGAGTTTTTCAAAGGATTTCAGCCAGCGCGGCGCAAGCTTGGTGAGCTCCGCAATATCGCGACCCAGCTGGGTACCCTGATGCTCGAGGCTGGCGCGGCGTTGATTCACCTCGGCCTGCTGCTCGGAGAGCTCCTCCTGACGGGTGCGCTGGGCTTCGAGGAAGATCTCCAGCTCGTCGCTGCTGGCAATAAGCTGGCCAGAGGCCTGCTGCAGCTCGTCACGCAGCTTGAAGAGGCTCTTCTGGCTTTCGCTCTCTTTCTCGAGGCGAGCCAGCGCAGCGCGCAGCCCCTGCCCCTGGGCAATACGGGCCTTGTCTTCGATGTGACGCTTGAGCAGCGCTTGGGCTGTGGGCCAGGCGGCCTCGCGCACTGTTTCCGGAGCGATGCTGAGCAGCAGTGCCAGCGCCGCTTCGTGCTCGGCCACTGCCGCCTTGGCCAGCGCCAGCTGCTGCTCGGCCCCCAGCACCCGGCTAGTGAGACTCTGCTCGGCGGCGCGGAACTGGTGCAGGGTGTCGCTCGCCTGTTCGGCGGTCAGCCCCGGCAGCTCGCACTGCTCGCGGGCAGCATCGAGAGCCTGCACCGCCTGACGGTACTGGATCGCGCGGGTCTGCTGGATATCGAGCGCCTGCTGGTAGTCGGCCAGCTGGGTCTTGAGGCTGTCGACTTCTGCCTGCGCCAGCTCCTTGCGCTCTTCCACTTCCAGCAGCTGGCTGTGGATCTCTTCCACTACCGCCTGCTGCTGTTCGAGTTTGTCAGAGAGATCCGCCAGATCGGCGCGATACATCTCGATCTTCTTCTGCAAGCTGACAGCCGCCATCACCTTGGCCAGATGCTCAGAGGCAGACTCCAGCTCGTCGGTCAGCAGTTTTTCGCGGTTGGTGAGCTGCTCCACCTCATCCGCCAGATAGATGGCGCGCTGCTTCTCTTCGGCCAGAATGCGGCGCTTGTCGGCCAGCTCCTGGCGAGCCTTGAGGGCCAGCTCGGAGAGGCGGCTCTTCTCGGCGGCGTTGCGCACATAGTCCGCTGCCACATAGTGGGTGGTCTCGGTGATCAGGTTCTTGAACAGATCCCGCTGACCTTGCGTCTCCTTGATCGCCTCCAGCGTGCGGCGGTTTTCATAGATGGCCGCCTCCATGTCAGCAAACGCCTTGCGCACCCCGGAGTTCTCCGGCAGCAGGTATTCGCGCAGGGAACGGCTGATGGACGAGGAGATGCCGCCGTAGAGGGATGCCTCGATCAGGCGATAGAACTTGCCGCGATCTTTTTGATCACGCAGTTTCTTCGGGGTGATGCCGAACTCGAACATGAAGTTGTGATAGTCGGTCACCGTATTGAACTTGGCGACTTTCAGCGCCCCCAGCTCGGCGGCCGCCCCTTTCAGGTCGGTAAAGGCGCGCACCCGCCCCTTGCCGCCATCGAGCTTCTCCAGCAGCAGATCGGTCGGAGCCAGATTTTCCGGCACATCCACCAGCGCAAACGGGGTGATGTTGACCTTGTTGTCGCGGTTGGCCACCTGCTCGAGGTGGACGCCGACCCAGATCCGCTGTTCGCGGCTGTTCATCACTTCCAGCAGGGAATAGCAGTGGCCGCGCTGCAGCTTGCCGTAGAGTCCCTTGTCACGGGAGGCGCTGCTGGAGCCCGCTTCCGTGGTGTTGCGGAAGTGAAGCAGTGACTGGTCGGGGATGAGCGCTGCAATAAAGGCCGCCATGGTGGTGGACTTGCCCGCGCCGTTGCCGCCGGACAGGGTAGTGACCAGCTGGTCGAGATCGAAGGTCCGGGCAAAGAAGCCGTTCCAGTTGACCATGGTCAGGGATTTGAACTTGCCTCGCACCGGTTATACCTCCAGATCCAGTTGTTCTTCATCGAGATCCGCCTCGATGTCATCAAAGAGCGAGTCGCTGCTCGGCATTTCGTCGTCGTGGAAGATGGCTTCACCCTCCTGGATCATCCGCAGCTGGACGGCGCGCGGATCTTCATCGGAGCGCACATCCGCGGCGAAACGGAACACCGATTCGTTGACCCGGAATTTATCTCCGTTGCCAAGGGCGGTGATCATGCCAAGGCGGCGCAGACGGCGCATGGAGGTGCGGATCTTTTCGAGCAGCTTCTTCTTGTCGAGATCGGTACCGCCGGAGCGGCTGTTGACCATCCGCAGCAGCTGCTTCTCGTCGGCGAGGCTCAGCACCTCCTCCTGCAGCTCGGCCATGGCGAATACCCCTTCGGAAGCCAGACGATCCGGACTCAGGTAGAGGTAGCAGAGCACCTTGCCCACCAGCATATCGAGCTCGGAGAGCACAGTGGTGCCGATGTCGGAGCTCGGGCGCGGACGCAGGTAGAAGAAGCCTTCCGGCGCCTTGATCAGCTCCACCTGATAGCGGCCGTAGAAGATCTCCAGCTCGCTGTGATATTCGACCAGTGCCGAATGCTGCTCGAACTCGTCGGCACTTATGTGGCGACCGGAGCGCAAGGCGGTGTCGATGCGCGGAAACAAGGGGTTGGCAATCGCCTCTGCAAGGCGCAGCGGCAAGGGAAACTCAGTATTGATCAATGACATAGGCCTGAACCTTGGATCCAGCTTGGTTAATGGGTTTCCATGCGGGTTGGCGATGCAGTTCGCGCTCGCCGCTGGCATGGCCCAGGCGCACGGCCTGGTCGATCAGAAGACGCGCCACATCGAAGTGGGCATGGGCCGGGTAGTCCAGCAGGTATTCCCGCAGCACATCGGCCAAGTCCAGCTGTTGCCCCTGCTCGGGGTAGCGGGCCAGATAGCGCTCGATGCGCTCGGCCAACTCCTGGTTGATATCCACCATCTCGACGTACTCCATCTCGAGTGGCACCTCGCCGGTTACCTCCTCGTCGTGGATGGCGATGGTTTCGTCGCGCAGCTCCAGCAGACGGGGCTCTTCGGCCACCCGCAACTGCCAGTTGTGCTGCTCGAAGTTGCGGATAGACTCGCGTAGCCGCTGGCTGAAGGCGCGGTTCTTGTCCATGTCGATGGCGTTGCGGATAAATTTGTGGACGTGTCTGTCGTAGCGGGACCAGAGCTCGATGCACTGCTGACCCCAGCTGGTGATGACGTCGAGCCGCCCTTGCAAGGCGTGAGTCAGCTCCTCGACGTGGAACAGATCGTCGCGCCCCTGCGCCGCCTCCTGAATGTTGAGCAGCCCCGCCTGCAAGCGGTGGCCGGCAGCGTCCAGGGTATCCTGCAGCTCGCGCAGGGTCTGGCCGGTCTCGTGCAGCAGCTTTTCGCAGCTGTGAATGGCATCGACCCAGTTCTGTGTTAGCAGGGCCGCAATCTCGCTTTTGACCTGATTCTGCTGTTCATCCATGGCACGCTGGGTGAGATCGATCCGCCCCAGGGTCTCTTCCAGCGAGAAGGTGAGGCGCGGCAGCACCTCGGCATCCCACTGCTCACGGGTGTTGGTCTCGAGCGCCGCCTTGCGGGCGGTGTCGAGCTCGGCAGCCAGGTGTTCGAGCAGAATGGAGAGCTTGATGGAGTCAACCTGACGCTGATCCATAAAGAAGTCGACGATGCTCACACCCAGGCGCGACAGGCGGTAGAGGCTCTCCCCCGCCACCATGTCGGTGTTGAAACGTGACAGCAGCTGCTGGCGAATGAGATCGTTGATGGCGTTGTTGGCACGTCCGGTGAGGGTCTCGTCCATCTGGCCAAAAGCGCTGCTGACATAGCCAAAAGCGTCGTGCAGCGCCGCTTCCGACAGGTCCGACTCATCCTCGGACAAGGTCTTGATTGCAATCAGAAAGGCCAGCCGGTCGGTTGGCAGGCTCAACGCCAACCCCTCCTGCCTGACCCACCCTACTAGCTCCGGCAAAGAACGCTCTGGCAGGGTACGGGATGTACTCATCATGATGTTGTCATCTCGTTGTTGTATTGGGCGCAAAATCGTGCGCGCGGCTACATCCGGTAGCATCGAAAACATGGTTCACATCGACGTGAACAGCGAGCAATCAGCTGGCCGGCTTCTGGGCCATTACATGGATATAGCGGCCGAGGGAAACAAAAGGCTCCTGACGGCAATATTGCTGCTCCATGGCCAGCAGATCGTCGAACTTCTCCACCTGATCCTGCTTGTGACGCATATAGTCGTGGATCACCCGCACCCCGGTCTTGCCGATGATGCGCAGCCCCCCGCGACCAATCCAGTCATAGACCTGCTCCGGCAGCTGGGGATTGGTGGGCGTAAGCGCAGTCTGACGCTTCTTGCGAAGGCCAAGGCGCACATAGTCAAAATTGCCCACCACCAGGCTCTGGAACAGCAAACCATGACGGTTGTAGAAAAGCAGCGACAGTATGCCCCCGGCATTGACGAAAGGGAACAGACCCAGCAAGGTCTGGCGCGGCTCGGCGAGCCACTCCAGCACCGCATGGCAGAGCACCAGATCAAAGGTACCGGTCACGTGTTGCTTCAGATCCTGGATGGGGCAATGGATGAGACGGATTTTGTCTTCCAGCCCCTTCTCGGCGATCTGGCTGCGGGCCAGTTCCAGCATTTCTGCTGACAGATCGCACAGCTCCACCTGATGGCCCATGGCCGCCAGCTTCTGGGCGAAATAGCCAAAACCGCCCCCTGCATCGAGGATGCGCAGCGGTCGGTTGCCAAGGCGGGCCAGGCAGGCTTCGATGTCGCTCCAGACAATGGTGGTGCGGATGCGCCCCTTGGTGGAGTCGTAAATGTTGCGGGCGAACTTGTCGGCGCGCCCGTCAAAACTCTGATCGTGCTTCAAGGAGAAACTCAACATTAGCGCCACAGGGTTGTGGCCATCCCAAAAAAGAGAGGTATTCTGTCACATCCCGAATTTGCTGAAAACTCAAGGAAGTGTCTGCCGTGTTTGTGCTCAAAAAGTGGCTGGGTCAGCTGTTGATGCCGCTCCCCTTCTCCCTCTCCCTGCTGCTGGTCGCCCTGCTGCTGCTCTGGTTCACCCGTTTTCAGAAAACCGGCAAACTGCTGGCCACTCTCTCGCTGCTCATTGTGGCGCTGATGGGAATGCGACCGATGAGCTATGAACTGGCCCGCGGGCTGGAACAAACCTTCCCGCCATTCGAGGTGAGCCAGCATCCCAACATCGAGGCCATCGTGGTGCTCGGCAATGGTCATGTCAGCGACCCGGCGGTGCCCGAGCGCTCCTGGCAAAACAATATTGCCCTGGCCCGCACTCTCGAAGGGGTTCGCCTCGCCCAGGCCTATCCCGACGCCGAGCTGGTTTTCTCCGGCTATGTATCGGGGGATACCCTCTCCAATGCCGAGGTCAATGCCCGGATGGCCGAGAGCCTCGGCATTCCCCGTTCGCGGATGACGTTGTTTGAAAACAACAAAGACACTCATGATGAAGCGGTCAGTATCAGCCGCCATCTGAAAGGAAAAGAGGTGGCGCTGGTCAGTTCGGCCACTCATTTGCCGCGTGCAATGGCCCTCTATCAGGGTCAGGGACTCAAGGCCGTGCCGGCCCCCACCGACTACACCGCCAAGCAGAGCCAGGTACCCCAGCCCCTCTACAGTTATTTACCCAAAGGGCGTTATCTGATGTATTCCGAAGCTGCCATCCACGAATGGATTGGGGTATGGTGGGCTCGCTTGCGGGGGCAGGTTAACGAATGAGCGATCAAGCGTTTCATTCCTGATTTGGATCAGGAAAGCGAAAAAAAATTACGTCATTTGCCGCCGGGTCAGCTATCTTGGGCTCGGTTCAATTCATATAATGTCGCGCAATCAAATGCCTAGGAGATTAAGAAGATGAGACAGCACCTGGTAATGGGTAACTGGAAACTGAACGGCACCAAAGCTTCTGTAGAAGCTCTGATCAAAGGACTGACCCCGGCTGCTGCCGCTCATCCTTCTGTACAAGTCGCCGTCTGCCCGCCGGTTATCTTTTTGGGTCTGGTTGAGCAACTGACCGCTGGCAGCAAGATTGCCTACGGTGCCCAGAACGCTGACGTTCACGAGTCTGGTGCCTTCACCGGCGAAAACGCCCCCTCCATGCTGAAAGCCTTTGGTTGCACCTACTCTCTGGTCGGCCACAGCGAGCGTCGTACCCTGCACGCAGAGACCGACGACGTGGTTGCAGCCAAGTACGAAGCCATCCAGAAAGGCGGCCTGATCCCGGTTCTGTGCATCGGTGAAACTCTGGAGCAGTTCGAAGCCGGCGTGACCAAGAACGTGGTTGAGACCCAGCTGAAAGCTGTTATCGACCGTTGCGGCATCGCCTCCTTCAACAACGCCGTTATCGCTTACGAGCCGGTATGGGCCATCGGTACTGGCAAGACTGCCACTCCGGAGATCGCTCAGTCCGTTCACGCTCACATCCGTCAGTACCTGGCCGGTTTTGATGCCACCGTTGCTGCCAAAGTACAGATCCTGTACGGCGGTTCCGTTACTGGCGCTACTGCTGCCGATCTGTTCGGTCAGCCGGACATCGACGGTGGCCTGGTCGGTGGTGCGTCCCTGAAAGTGGACGACTTTTCCCAGATCATCGCTGGCGCTGCCAAGTAATCGCTGATTACGGCAAAGAGAGGGGCTCGTCCCCTCTCTTGTATCGCTTTTCCTATGGTGGCCCCCGCATCCCATATGAAAGCCGATATAGTAAAAGTGGCTTGTCTATTTAAACATTCGTATTTGACAACTCAGATCCAGAGGCACTCATGACCAAACAAATCAAACGTATTGGTGTTTTGACCAGTGGTGGCGACGCACCGGGTATGAACGCAGCCATTCGCGCCGTGGTTCGCGCCGGTTTGCATCATGGCCTGGAAGTTTACGGTATTTATGATGGCTACCTCGGCCTGCACCAGGATCGCATCGTCAAGCTGGAGCGTCACAGCGTCTCCGACGTGGTGAACCGTGGTGGTACTTTCCTCGGCTCCGCCCGTTTCCCTGCCTTCAAAGACCCCGCAGTGCGCGCCGAAGCGATCGAAAACCTGAAAAAACACGGTATCGATGCGCTGGTCGTCATCGGTGGTGACGGCTCCTACATGGGTGCCAAGAAGCTGACCGAAGAGGGTTTCCCCTGTATCGGCCTGCCGGGCACCATCGACAACGATATCGCCGGTACCGACTTCACCATCGGTTTTGATACCGCCCTGAACGTGGTTGTTGACGCCATCGACCGTCTGCGCGATACCTGCAGCTCCCACCACCGTATCTCCGTGGTCGAGATCATGGGCCGCCACTGTGGCGATCTGGCCATGTCCGCCGCCGTTGCCGGTGGTGCCGAATATGTGATCGTACCGGAAGTGGCTTTCGACAAAGAGAAGCTGCTCAAGCAGATCAAGGAAGGCGAAGCCAAAGGCAAGAAGCACGCCATCATCACCATCTGCGAGCACGTTACCGACGTGAACGCCCTGGCGAAAGACATCGAAGCCCTGACCGGTCGTGAAACCCGCGCCACCATCCTGGGCCACATCCAGCGTGGCGGAGCCCCGACTGCCCGTGACCGCATCATGTCCAGCCGTATGGGGGCTTACGCCGTTGAGCAGCTGCTGGCTGGTCACGGTGGTCGCTGCGTCGGTATCCAGCGCAACGAGCTGGTACACCACGACATCATCGACTGCATCGAGAATATGAAGCGTCCGTTCGATCAGGAGCTTTACAACCTCTCCACCACCCTGTTCTAAGCCACGCGGCTTTTAACCGGCTGTTGATGACAAAAACCCTCCGTCGGAGGGTTTTTTAATATCTTACAAAAGCGGGTGCATCGGCACGCTGTGTGCCCCTCACTACAGGGTTGCCTGATTACCAACCCTTGCGCCATCTGGTTGATCACTAGCCTTCCCCTCCTCACAGCAACCGGCATCAGCCTACGAACAGAGTTCCGGTATCGTCGTGGATGTGTTTTATTACTGCGATCCGGATTGCGTTGACCTGTGCTCTGTCGCCCCTGAAACGAGCTTGTTCAGCCTCCTCGTCATACGCCGCTTTTTATATCTCAATCTTGTAGAAGGGATTCAGATATCTTACCCAACCATGCTCCGGCTCTGATCTCGTATTGCAATCACATGACTCACGCAGGTGCACCGCCCACGCAGATCGCTGCTCGCGCCCAGCCCAGCCCAGCCCAGCCCAGCCCAGCCAGAGAATACGCCTCTGCTCTATTGCGCACCTCACTCTTGCTGCGGCCATGTCTACTCCTAGGCCAACGGGGAAATTGGTGGTGATAAAACAGCCAGCTGCCACTCTGTATCCCCCCGATGCACCGCTCTCCTCCCTATGAACCCAGTGTATTGCTGTAAAAATGCGGAGACTCTGGACTGATAAAGTGATGGTGCGACAAGGGCTGGCAACCAGATTGTCTCCATAGACTTCTTTTGGATGGGCTATCTACGCCAGGAATCGTCAAACCATGTTCTTGCACGCTTTTAATGACTTTAATGATGCCATTATGAGAGGGATAACTTATAAAACCCTTTTAAAGACCCATATAAAACCCACCCAAAAGCCAACAAGAAAACACATAAGACATTGAATTTAAACACAATAAATATAACTGATTGACCTTTCATGGGTGGTGAGTAGCAATGGGTGACAAAATAAGCTCAACATGTAAAAAACAACAACTTCAACCCATACACTGATAAAATCCATCATTTTACAAACTTTACCCTTGTTTCATCCTTGCTTTACCCCCTTATTATGGTATCTTGACTACATCAACCAACAACTTAGGGAGAGAAAAATGAAAGAGCTTGTCGTTACTGCCGTTTTCACGGTGTTTTTCACCCTGGTTGCTGTCTCTCTGCCCTCACTGTCACAGTTCTGAGCCGGATAGAGAGGCATCAATCCGGACCGACCCTCTTTGTCATGTCTGTTTAATCGCCACCAACTGGCGCTTTTCAGTAATAATGCCGAGATGGTCAACATAGATATGATTTCATCACGTTGACGCTGTTTCTTTCGCCATTAAGGGTGTAGCCAGGATGGTTTAACCACACTCTGTTTGGCCTGATGGAGTTGAACCAGCAGCAGATCATATCCGAGGGGAGCCAAGCTCCCCTTTTTGTTACCCGCCATTTGGCAACCGCCCTACCCCGGCAGCCACAACAGGTTGTCCTGTCACCACACTACCCACGCCCACGACGATTGCTTTTCCCCCAGTGCTCTCTTGTGCCCCCCGCCCCCTTATGCCCGTTCGGCAGATATAAAAAAGCCCCCACCATCATGGCAGGGGCTCGCGTCACACAGTTTCAGCTCAAAGCTGTTATATCTCAGCGCAGGGCTATTTTAGCTTAGCTCAAAGCTGTTTTAGCCCAGCTCAGGGCTGTTATGCCTTGTTCCAACGCTGTGGGTCATATTCCGGGCTGAAGCGGTCAACAATGACAGCACAGGCCGCATCGCCGGTGATATTGAGGGAGGTGCGGATCATATCGAACAGTCGATCCAGCGCGAACAGCAGCGGCAACCCTTCGATGGGGATCCCGGCCGCCAGCAGCACTGCAACCACCAGGAAGCTTGGGCCCGGCACACCGGCCTGACCGATCGCGCCCAGAGTGGAGGTCACAATGATGGCTGCCCAGGCACCGACGCTCAGATCGATGTTGTAAACCTGCGCGAAGAAGATGGCGACCAGGCCGTAATAGATGGCGTTGCCGCTCATGTTGATGGTGGCACCCAGCGGCAACACGAAGGAGGCGGTCGCGTTGGTCACTTTCAGATCATGCTCGCAGGTCTCCATATTGACCGGCAGGGTCGCCATGGAAGAGGCGGTGGAGAAGGCCACGATCTGCGGCTTCTTCATGGCAGAGAGGTACTTCATCACCGGCGTGTTGGAGAACATCATCACCAGCAGCGGATAGACCACAAAACCGAAGATGAGGATGGCAGCCACATAAACCACGAACAGCTTGAGCACCAGGGTCAGCACGTCGAAGCCATAGGTACCGATGGCCTCAGCCATCAGACCGAACACCCCGAGCGGCGCGATGATCATCACCTTGTTGATCATCCAGACGAACGCATCCACCAGAGTATTGAGCCCATCGACCAGCGGTTTGGCCCGCTCGCGCGGCTGTTTGGCCAGCGCAATGCCGAGGAACATGCAGAACACCAGGATCTGCAGGATGTTCGCTTCGTTGAGGGAGTTGAAGACGTTGGTGGGGATCATGCCAAGCAAGGTGGCGACTGCATCCGGCAACGCCCCTTTATCGGCGTAGTCACCACCAAACATAGAGGCAACGGAAGCGAAATCGACCCCGACACCCGGTTTGAAGATCTGCCCCATTACCAGTGCCAGCAACACGGCCAACGCGGAGGTCACAAGGAAGAAAGCCAGCGTAGCCGCACCGATCTTGCCCGCCGCCGGGCTGGCGCCCAGATTGGCGGCGCCGGAGAGGATGGCAACCGCCACCAACGGGATCACCAGCATCTTGATCAGCTGGATAAACAGGGTACCGAGCGGTGCAAACACGGTGGCTTGTTCACCCATGAACGCGCCGACCACTGCGCCCAGTACCATGGCGACCACAACCTGGAAGCCGATGTTTTTAATGAGTCCTTTAGTTAACACAATATGTTCCTTTATGTAGCAAAATTCACACTTTTCCCAGTGCAATTAACCAAACAGGGGAATGAGCGGCTGCCCATTCCCCTGTTTGCGCGTGTTATCTCACATTTAATTGCTGTTTTAAATCAGCAAATCATTAACCTTGGCTATTAATAAGTTTGCGAAAAAGTGAAGATTCAAAGCGGTCTCGGCGATTTTTACCTCATCCCCCATGACAACTGGCAAAAGATTGTGCTAGTTTGGCTGCACAAACGTACACACAGGGATGTAAAGATGCTGAAAGTTAACGAGTATTTCGACGGAAATGTAAAATCCATCGGTTTCGAACAAAAAGGCGAGAAATCAACCGTCGGGGTGATGAACGCCGGTGACTACCTGTTCAACACCGCCGCCCCCGAACGGATGACAGTGATCAAGGGCGCCCTCACCATCCAGCTGGCTGATGAAGATGAGTGGCACACCTACAGCCAGGGTGAATCCTTCCTGGTAGCCGGTCACTCCTCCTTCAAACTGGAAGTGAAAACCCCCACTGCCTATCTGTGCGAATTTCTCGACTGATCAGGCCGGTTGAAGGGGATCAGCCCCTTCAACCTTCTTGGGCAATCCCCAGACCCATTATCTGTGTCCATGTCACAGCACCGCACATCCCCGCTTTCCATCCACGTCAAAAATCCTAGAATAAACAGACATAAACCATCACCGGATTGATGTCATGATCAGCGTGTTTGACCTGTTTTCCATCGGAATTGGCCCCTCCTCTTCCCATACCGTCGGCCCCATGCGTGCCTCTTACGCCTTCGTCCAGCAGCTCAAGCTGCAAGGCCATCTGCCACAGGTCACGCGGGTCGAAGTGGAGTGTTACGGCTCGCTGGGCCAGACCGGCAAAGGGCACGGTACCGGCAAGGCGATCATTCTGGGGTTATCGGGCTTTGAACCGGAATCGGTCGATATCGATGCGATTCCCGCCATTCTGGCTCGAGTGGAAAAGGAGCAGAACCTGCCGCTGGCAGGCGAACAACCAAGCCATTTTCCCCGCACCGGTGCCATCATCTTCAACCGCCGAAAAACCCTGCCGGCCCACACCAACGGCATGACTCTGCGGGCCTTTGATAAAGAGGAAAACCTGCGCTTCAGCCAGACCTACTACTCCATCGGGGGCGGCTTCATCATTGAAGAGAGCCACTTTGCTACCGCCAAAGAAGAGGCCGCCAAGTCCGATGCCGAGCACCCTGTCCCCTACCCGTTCGACAGCGGCGCCCAACTGCTGGCCCACTGTCAGGAGAGCGGCCTATCCATCTCGGGGCTGATCCTCGCCAATGAGCGGATATTTCGCAGCGATGAGCAGATAAAAGCGGGGCTGCGCAAGATCTGGCAGGCGATGCAGGGCTGCGTCGAGCGAGGCTGCAAAAGCGAAGGGGTGCTGCCGGGCGGCCTCAAGGTTCGGCGCCGCGCCCCGGGGCTGTTCCGCCAGCTAAGCTGCGAGACCAACTTCAACAAGGATCCGCTGATGGTGATGGAGTGGGTCGATCTCTTTGCGCTGGCGGTCAACGAGGAGAACGCCGCCGGTGGCCGGGTGGTCACCGCCCCCACCAATGGCGCTGCGGGCATCATCCCCGCCGTGCTGCACTACTACGATCGCTTCGTCCACAAGGTGGATGACGAGACGCTGATCCGCTACTTCCTCACCGCGGCTGCCATCGGCATCTTATATAAGAAGAACGCCTCCCTCTCTGGGGCCGAAGTGGGCTGTCAGGGGGAAGTGGGAGTCGCCTGCTCCATGGCCGCCGGTGCACTGACCGAACTGCTGGGTGGCAGCCCAGCCATGGTGGAGAACGCCGCCGAAATAGGCATGGAGCACAATCTCGGCCTCACCTGCGATCCCATCGGCGGACTGGTGCAGGTGCCCTGCATCGAGCGCAACGCCATGGGGGCGGTCAAGGCAATCAATGCCGCCCGCCTCGCCCTGCGCGGCACCGGCGAGCACAAGGTGTCGCTCGACAAGGTGATCAAGACCATGTGGGAGACCGGCAACGACATGAAGACCAAATACAAGGAGACGGCCCGTGGCGGCCTCGCCGTTAACATTACCGAATGTTAAAAAACGGCAAATGACTCCATTTGGTTCCGAAATACCCGGCATCGCCGGGTATTTTTATGGGCAAACGCTTAACAAAATGGATAAGCACAAAAATAAATTTTATACTCGCGCCTCAGATTCAACAAAAATAGATCTATTTCAACTTTTTTTAGGTCTGGAGCCGTTACACTACGGTTATCTGGTTCTGTGACCTGCGCTGACAAGCGCGTCCCATGGATCTCCCAAATTTCTGTGAGTGGGCATGCCGCCCCCTTCTACCCTGAGGTAATAGTGACATGATCAGCGTTTTTGATATCTTCAAAATCGGTGTAGGCCCCTCTTCTTCCCACACTGTTGGCCCGATGAAAGCGGCCAAACAGTTTGTTGACGAGCTGCGCGCGGGCGGCAAGATCCGCGATGTAACCCGGATCAATGTCGATGTCTACGGCTCCCTCTCCTGGACTGGCAAAGGCCACCATACCGACACCGCCATCATCATGGGCCTAGCTGGCAACCTGCCGGAAAATGTCGATATCGATGCCATCCCCGAGTTTATCTCCCGTGTTGAGCAGACCGAGCGCCTGCCGATTGGCCTGCACTGCCACACCGTCAGCTTCCCGCGTGACGCCATGGTATTCCACGACGAAGCCCTGCCGCTGCACGAAAACGGCATGAAGCTGACTGCCCTGATCGAAGATGAAGTGGTTTACAGCAAGACCTACTACTCCATCGGTGGCGGTTTCATCGTTGACGAAGAGAACTTCGGCAAGGCTGACAGCGGAGACATGTCCGTACGCTATCCGTTCAAGAGCGCCGCCGAGCTGGTTGCCCACTGCAGCCAAACCGGTCTCTCCATCTCTGCCCTGATGATGGAAAACGAGAAGTGCTTCAACACTCCGGAAGAAATCTACAAGAAGTTCGGCAAGATCTGGAACACCATGCGCGAAGGTATCGAGCGCGGCTGCCGTACCGAAGGCGTTCTCTCTGGCCCGCTGCGCGTACCCCGTCGTGCCGCGCCGCTCTACCGTCAGCTCAACACCAACGAGAACCTTTCGAGCGATCCGATGAACATCGTTGACTGGGTCAACATGTTCGCTCTGGCCGTGAGTGAAGAGAACGCTGCCGGTGGCCGCGTGGTCACTGCCCCGACCAACGGCGCTGCTGGTATCATCCCGGCCGTACTGGCTTACTACGACAAGTTCATCCAGCCGGTTGGCCGCGACGAATACACCCGTTTCTATCTGGCAGCCGGTGCCGTCGGCATCCTCTACAAGATGAACGCCTCCATCTCCGGCGCCGAAGTGGGCTGTCAGGGTGAAGTGGGTGTCTCCTGCTCCATGGCCGCTGCCGGTCTGACCGAGCTGATGGGCGGTAGCCCGGAGCACGTCTGCGAAGCTGCCGAAATCGGCATGGAGCACAACCTGGGTCTGACCTGTGATCCGGTTGCCGGTCAGGTACAGGTGCCTTGCATCGAGCGTAACGCCATCGCAGCCATGAAGGCAGTCAACGCCTCCCGTATGGCCCTGCGTCGTACCTCCAAGCCGCGCGTCTCCCTGGACAAGGTGATCGAAACCATGTACATCACCGGCAAGGACATGGACTCCAAGTACCGTGAAACCTCCCGTGGCGGTCTGGCCATCAAGGTGATGCAGGTTGCCTGCGAATAAATAGGGGTTAACCCTCATCTGAACAAAGGCGGGATATCCCGCCTTTTTTATTGCCCGAATGGGATGCCGGGCACTTATACCGGCATACCGACCATTTCACTGCAGGGCGTCGCTGATATACCCCTGCTACGCCACCGCAATGCGGATTGCCTTGTCTGCATACCTCTCTAATTACATCCCTTGATTAACTCGTCTCAATGGATTGGAAGCGACGTTCTACCCTGCCAGTAACCTTTACCCGCTATCTTGCCCCGGTCACGGTTTCACAACTAATCGATATCGAGATGCCCCCTCAGCTCAATATCCCCCTTTGGTTGTAGTGGTCAACTAAATCCGGACACTTGGTTAGGCCGAACCTCGGCTTTTGCTGGCGTCATCCCGTCATTGTGTTGATGTGGACGCCGCCAGTTGTAGTAATCCATCAGGTAATAACTGATATCCCGCTTTGCTTCCCGCAAGCTCATATATCCCATAGCCGGGAGCCACTCTGACTTCAGGCTTCTGAACAACCGTTCCATCGGGGCGTTATCCCAGCAGTTGCCACGCCGACTCA
>NZ_JBFODQ010000012.1:0-70940 GCF_040908355.1 Aeromonas sp. R2-2
AGCATTATAAAAAAACGCCCCGCTGTGGCGGGGCGTTTTTATGGGCTATCACGCTTGGGATTGACCCAAGGGATTTAGCTGGCTTCTGTGGGCCTTACTTCTGCGGACGCAGGGCCGGGAACAGAATGACGTCACGGATGGTGTGGCTGTTGGTGAACAGCATCACCAGACGGTCGATACCGATACCCTGACCGGCAGTCGGCGGCAGGCCGTGTTCCAGTGCGGTGACGAAGTCTGCGTCGTAGAACATGGCTTCGTCGTCGCCTGCTTCTTTCTGATCAACCTGATCCTGGAAGCGTTTGGCCTGGTCTTCTGCATCATTCAGCTCGGAGAAGCCGTTGGCTAGCTCGCGGCCACCGATGAAGAACTCGAAGCGGTCGGTTACGTCCGGGTTCACGTCGTTGCGGCGGGCCAGCGGAGAAACGGCAGCCGGGTACTCGGTGATGAAGGTCGGTTGCAGCAGCATGTGCTCCACGGTCTCTTCGAAGATCGCGGTGATCACGTGGCCCAGTTCCCAGCCCTTCATCAGCTCGATGTGCAGACGCTTGGCAACGGCCTTGGCGCTCTCGAGGGTAGCCAGATCGTCCAGGGTTACATCCGGGTTGAACTTCAGGATGGACTCGACCATGGTGAGGCGCTGGAACGGCTGACCGAAATCGATGGTCAGACCCTCTTCGCCCTCTTTGGCGTAACGGATCTTGGTGTCGCCCAGAATGTCCTGCGCCAGGGTGCGCAGCAGCTCTTCGGTCAGGTCCATCAGATCGATGTAGTCGGCGTAGGCCATGTAGAACTCGATCATGGTGAACTCGGGGTTGTGACGAACCGAGATACCTTCGTTACGGAAGTTGCGGTTGATCTCGTAGACACGCTCGAAACCACCGACCACCAGACGCTTCAGATAGAGCTCCGGAGCGATACGCAGGTACATGTCGATGTCCAGCGCATTGTGGTGAGTGACGAACGGACGCGCGGAGGCACCACCCGGGATGACTTGCATCATCGGGGTTTCCACTTCCATGAAGCGCTTTTCATTGAAGAATTTACGGATACCGGCAACCACCTGGGTGCGGATCATGAAGGTCTTGCGGGACTCTTCGTTGGCGATCAGATCCAGGTAGCGCTGGCGGCAGCGAGCTTCCTGGTCGGTCAGGCCTTTGTGCTTCTCGGGCAGCGGACGCAGCGCCTTGGTCAGCAGGCGGATATCGGAAACGTGAACGGAGAGCTCACCGGTCTGGGTCTTGAACAGGGTACCTTCGACACCCACGATGTCGCCCAGATCCCACTTCTTGAACTGCTCGTTGTAGAAACCTTCCGGCAGGTCGTCACGGGTGACGTAGACCTGGATCTTGCCGGCCATGTCCTGCAGGGTGGCGAAAGAAGCCTTGCCCATGATCCGGCGGGTCATGATGCGACCGGCAATCTTCACCCGTTTACCTAGGCTCGTCAGCTCCTCGGCGCTTTTGTCGTCGAACTCTGCGTGCAGATCGCCAGAGAGGCTGTCGCGACGGAAGTCGTTGGGGAAAGGATTACCCTGGGCGCGCAGGGCGGCCAGCTTGGAACGACGCTCGGTCATCTCGTTGTTGAGTTCGAGAGTTTGGTCGACTTCCGGAGTGATGGTTTGTTCAGACATGGTGATTCCTGCTTGTTTACAGACCTGATTTCAGGCTGGCTTCGATAAACTTGTCCAAGTCACCGTCGAGCACCGATTGGGTATTACGGGTTTCGACGCCGGTGCGCAGATCCTTGATACGGGAGTCATCCAGCACATAGGAACGGATCTGGCTGCCCCAACCGATATCAGACTTGGTCTCTTCCAGGGCTTGTTTCTCAGCGTTCTGCTTCTGAATTTCCAGCTCGTAGAGCTTGGCTTTCAGCTGCTTCATACACTGGTCTTTGTTTTTGTGCTGGGAACGGTCGTTCTGGCACTGTACCACGACACCGGTCGGAACGTGGGTAATACGCACCGCGGATTCGGTTCGGTTAACGTGCTGACCACCGGCACCGGAGGCACGGTAGACGTCGATCCGCAGATCCGCCGGGTTGATCTCGATATCGATATCGTCGTCGATCTCGGGGTAGACGAACACAGAACAGAAGGAGGTGTGACGACGGCCACCGGAATCGAACGGGGACTTGCGAACCAGACGGTGTACGCCGGTTTCGGTACGCAGCCAGCCGAATGCATATTCGCCGGTGAACTTGATGGTGGCGGATTTGATGCCAGCCACGTCGCCTTCGGAGCATTCAATCAGCTCGGGCTTGTAGCCGTGGGCATCGCCCCAGCGCAGGTACATGCGCAGTACCATGTTGGCCCAATCCTGCGCTTCGGTACCACCGGAGCCGGACTGGATGTCGATATAGCAGTCGGAGCCGTCGTGCTGACCGGAGAACATGCGGCGGAACTCGAGATCCACCAGCTTGGCTTCCAGCTGTTCGGATTCGGCGATGGCTTCGTTGAAGGTCTCTTCGTCTTCCCCTTCCACGGCCAGGCTCACCAGCATCTCGACGTCATCCACGCCCTGGGTCAGGGTGTCGATGGTGCCGACCACGTTTTCCAGCGCAACGCGCTCTTTGCCCAGCGCCTGTGCGCGCTCGGGTTCATTCCATACGTCCGGCTGTTCCAGCTCGGCGTTGACCTCTTCTAGACGCTCTTTCTTGGCGTCATAGTCAAAGGTACCCCCTAAGAAGCTCGGTCCGCTCAGACAGCTCCTTAAGTTTATTTAATACGGGATTAACTTCGAACATCGTGAAAACTCTCAGGGTCGATGTGATTTAAAAACGGGATATTCTAGCCAATTGTGGAAGGAATAAACAGGGTTGCCTTGGCTTGTGCGGCTCATGCCGTCAATTTCTGGTGCACTTTTCTCCACCTCGGTAGAAAATATCGCCCGCAGACCCATTTTCAGGTTCAGTTTTGGCCATTCGGGTCGCTAATGACTACGTGTAGTGTTGTGCAATTTAGGGAAAAACCCGCTCCTCACCTCAATAAGAAGAACACATGATGAAAAACCTGTCACTCAAGCAGAAGATACTGTTGTCAGTGGTGATCGCCCTTTCGTTGGTGATTTTGTTGCTCTCCTGGCAGAGCTATAGCAGCCAGAAATCCCTGTTGCTGCAAGGCAGCCAGGAGCAGTTGCAACGGCTGGGTACCCAGCAGGCCGAGCGTGTCAGCGACTGGCTCGCAGCCCGTCGCGACGTGATCCAGGCGCTCGGCAACAAGGCCGGTGCCGACCCCCTCAATGCCTTGCAACAGGCACAAGTCTCCGGCCGTTTCCAGCTCACCTATTTCGGTGAGAGCAGCGGCAAGATGAATGACTCCGATCCCTCCATCAACCGCGATGGCTACGACCCGCGCTCCCGCGGCTGGTATCAGGAGGCGATGAGCAAAGGTGGCCTGATTGTCACCAAACCCTATCTCGATGTGGCTTACAACATCATGGTGGTGACCCTGGCCCAGCCGGTTTCTGGCGGGGTAGTCGGTGGTGACCTCTCCATCGCCTCGCTAGTGGAAGACGTGACCAAGATGCAGCTGCCTGCCGACGGTTTCGCCATCATGATGCACAAGGATGGCACCATCATCGCCTACAAGGATGCCGCCAAGGCGATGAAACCGGCCAGCGAGATCGACAACGATCTGACCAACGCGCTGATCGAGCAGAGCAAGTCGAGCAAGGATCTGGTACCAGCTTATTTTGACAGCGAAGGTCGCGACAAGCTGCTGTGGGCGGTTGATATCCCCGACACAGACTGGGAACTGGTGCTGGTGCTGGACAAGGCCGCGCTGGAAGCGCCGCTCTCCTCTCTGCTGATGACCCAGCTGGGGATGGCGCTGCTGGTGCTGGTGGGTAGCATCCTCGCTATCTCCTGGCTGGTCAGCATGCTGCTTGGCCCGCTCACCAAGGTCTCCCAGGCACTGGCCCGCATTGCCGATGGTAACGGCGATCTGACCCAGCGCATCAAGATCGACGCCAACGACGAAGTGGGCCAACTGGCCAACAGCTTCAACCGTTTCGTCGGTAGCCAGCATCAGCTGATCGGCAATATCCGTCAGCTGGCCAACGAGTTGAACGCCGATGCCGAGCGCAGTCTGGTGACCAACCAGGCCGCGGTGGACGAGCTGCAGCGTCAGCAGCAGGAGGTGACCATGGTCGCCACGGCAGTCACCGAGATGGCAAGCGCCACCATGGAGATCGCCGGCAACGCCGAGAACACCGCCGCCGCTGCCCAGCAATCTGCCCAGAGCAGCGAGCAGGGCAAGATGCTGGTCAACAAGACTCGCCAGTCCATCAATGGTCTGGCCGAAGAGGTGGGGCAGGCGACCGAGGTGATCGGCGAGCTGAGCCGCCACGCGCAGGCCATCACCAGCATTCTCTCCACCATTCAGGGGATTGCCGAACAGACCAACCTGCTGGCACTGAACGCAGCCATCGAAGCGGCTCGCGCCGGTGAGCAGGGTCGTGGTTTTGCGGTGGTCGCTGACGAGGTGCGGGTGCTGTCGCGCCGTACTCAGGACTCCACCCAGCAGATCCAGTCCACCATCGAGACACTGCAACAGACCACTGCCCGCGCGGTGAGCCTGATGCAGACCAGTCAGGGACTGGCGGACAACAGCGTGCAGGATGCCGATCAGGCGGTGCGCGCGCTGGAAGAGATCACCAGCGCCATCTCCCTCATCTCCGACATGGCGGGTCAGATCGCCACTGCCGCCGAGGAGCAGACCCAGGTGACCGGCGAGATCACCCAGAACACCACCGCCATCAAGGATGTGAGTGACGAGATCACCGCCGCCATGCGCGATCTGGATCAGGCCCACAGCCTCAAAGGGCGTGCTGCTGACCTGAACCAGCAGGTGTCGACCTTTATCCTGTAAGGTGCAACTCACGGCCTGTTCCGGCTGAGATAAACAAGCCCCGCCCTCTGTCGAGTGCGGGGCTTTTTGTTGTTCGGAGGGAGTGCGGGCTTGGTGATTTCGGGCTGTCTAGGTTGCTCGCTGGTCACCCTGGTGGCGGATACGTGCCCCGGCTCTGCCTGCGTCAGCTGGCGAGTAGAGAACAAACAAAGAGCCCACCGAAAGGTGGGCTCTGATTCATATACGTCTGACGGAAAGGGAATTACAGGAATGGCATTGCCATAAACAGCTTGATCACCATGGCGTTGATGATGTCAATAAAGAAGGCGCCCACCATGGGCACCACCAGAAACGCCAGGTGGGAGGGACCGAAGCGCTGGGTGATGGCCTGCATGTTGGCAATCGCGGTTGGGGTGGCCCCGAGGCCAAAGCCGCAGTGACCTGCCGCCAGCACGGCCGCATCGTAATTTTTGCCCATCACCCGGAAGGTGACGAAGATGGCGTAGAGCGCCATCGCCACGGTCTGGGCGGCCAGCAGGATGAAGATGGGCAGCGCCAGGCTGGCCAGATCCCACAGTTTCAGGCTCATCAGCGCCATGGCGAGGAACAGCGACAGGCTGACGTTGCCCAGTAGGGAGACTTCTCGATCGCTCACCTCATGCCAGTTCAGCAGGGTCAGGACGTTGCGCAGCAGCACGCCGACAAACAGCACGCAGACAAAGATCGGCAGCTCGAAGGCGCCCCCTTTGAGCGAGGCCGAGAGCAGCTCGCCGCCCTTGAGGCTGATGGCGATCAGCGCCAGCGTCTCGATGACGCTGAAAGTGGTGAGGGGGCGCTCCATATCCGGCATTTCGAAGCCCTGGGGGGCTTCATCCTGATTGTGCTCTTCACCGGGCACCTGCACTTTCTTCACCAGATAGCGAGCGACCGGGCCACCAATCAGGCCGCCCAGCACCAGACCGAAGGTGGCACAGGCGATGGCGAGTTCGGCAGCGGATTGCACGCCGTACTTCTCGGAGAAGGTCGCACTCCAGGCCGCCCCGGTGCCGTGGCCGCCGGAGAGAGTGATGGAGCCTGCCAGCAGCCCCATGTGGGGATCCAGACCGAGCAGGGTCGCCAGACCGACGCCCAGACTGTTTTGTACCAGCAGCAGGCCGGTGACCACCATCAGGAAGGTAACCACCGCCTTGCCGCCGCGTTTCAGGCTGGCGAGATCGGCGGAGAGACCGATGGAGGCGAAGAAGGCCAGCATCAGCGGGGTTTGCAGGCTGGTATCAAATTGCAGCTCTATCTGCAGGGTGGAGCGCAGCAGCAGCAGTACCAGCGCGACCACCAGGCCGCCGGCTACCGGTTTGGGGATGTTGAAGGTACGCAGCAGCCCGACTCGGGTAACCAACACCCGGCCAAGCAGCAATACCAGAGTGGCAGCGACCAGCGTTGCGTAGGAATCAAGTTGTAACATTCAGTACTCCCATGTTGATTGGCTGTGTCTTTCATAGCAAAAGACTTACAGATTCAGCCGGGATGAAAACAGTGTGGCTTATGTGCCAGCAAAGAAGGGGAAACATCTCCCCGCCCCAGGAAAGATGGGGCTTGTGCGGGCCTGAAATGCTCAGGCATCCAGATGAGATTTTAGTAAAATCCGGCGGATTGTAGCAAAAAGCATCATTTAATTCCATCTTTGTCGTATTAATGCTCGTTTTAGTGGTTTATTGTGACATTTAACACTATGTAGGTAGAGGGCAGAAAAGCCGAAAAGGGTGCATGGAACGGCTGTCATTTAGGGCGCCAGTCTCTATAATTCGCCGGTTTCCGCTGCACGCAGAGGCGATGGCGGGCGTTGACATTGTGGTTCACCCCGACATGGTTCATGTTCCGGTGGTGTTCACTTCATCAAGAGGAGAGGGTGTGAAGAAGTCTATCTACATTGCCTACACAGGCGGCACCATTGGGATGCAGCGTTCCGATCACGGCTACGTGCCGATGGCGGGCTTTATGGAAGACTGTCTGGCGCGGATGCCCGAGTTCCACCGCCCCGAGATGCCGGATTACCATATCCACGAATATGCCCCCCTCATCGACTCCTCCGACATGACCCCGGCGGATTGGCAGCGTATCGCCGAGGATATTCGCGACAACTACGAGAAATACGATGGCTTTGTGATCCTGCATGGCACCGACACCATGTCGTTCACCGCCTCGGCGCTCTCCTTCATGCTGGAAGACCTGCACAAGCCGGTCATCATCACCGGCTCCCAGATCCCGCTGGCCGAGCTGCGCTCCGACGGTCAGCAGAACCTGCTCAACGCCCTCTATATCGCGGCCAACTACCCGATCCACGAGGTGACGCTGTTCTTCAACAATCAGCTCTATCGCGGCAACCGCAGCAAGAAGGTGCACGCCGATGGTTTCCACGCCTTCGACTCCCCCAACTATCCGCCGCTGCTCAATGCCGGGATCGCCATCTCGCTGGAAGCGGGTGAGCTGGGTGTGCCCTCCGCGCGGCCGCTGGTGCTGCACGACATCACTCCCCAGCCCATCGGCGTGGTGACCCTCTATCCGGGTATCTCCAGCGAGGTGATCGCCAACATCCTGCAACAGCCGGTGAAGGCGCTGATCCTGCTGTCATTCGGGGTCGGCAATGCGCCGCAAAACCCGGCCATGCTGGCGCTGCTCTCCGAGGCTTCGGCCCGCGGCGTCATCATCGTCAACCTGAGCCAGTGCCTGCACGGCAAGGTCAATATGGGGGGCTATGCGACCGGCAACGCCCTGTCGCGGGCCGGGGTGATCTCGGGCTTTGACATGACCGCCGAGGCAGCACTCACCAAGCTGCACTTCCTGCTGAGTCAGGACTTGCCATCCCACCGCATTCGCGAGCTGATGCAGCAGTCGCTGCGCGGGGAGCTGACCCCCTGATAACCCTCGCGGTAGGGTGCAATAAGCGCAGCGCATTGCACCGATGACGAGGGGTGATAAGTTAGGAAAAAAGAGGGGAGCCATCATGGCTCCCCTCTCTGTTGTGGCCGCAGCGAGCGGCCTGCCGGGTAAGACTCAGTGGTTGAGGTCGACCCGCACTATCTCTTCCTCGTCGCGATACTGACGCTTGAGCTCGCTCTTGCTCTTCATCACGATCTCGCCGTCACGACCGATGTTCATGTGCTCGGGATTGTCGAGATGCATCGCCTGCCAGGCCATCACGGCTTGCAGGGAGGTGGCCTTCTGCTCGTCGGTGAGGGGCTTGCCATCGGGCCACTTGCCCAGCTCGACAGCGGTTTTGAGCCGCTCATACACCTCTTCGGGCATCTGCCTGATAGCTTGCAAAAACTCACCCTGTTGAAACGACATTTGGCCTCTCCTTGAACTATTGAGCCATAAACAGCGGGATCTGATGGGCCATGCAGGTAGACCCTATCGGTCTATGCCGGCAGATCCTGGCGGACTACGCCAGCCATCTGCTCCATCACCCGCACTACCTGACAACTGTACCCGAACTCGTTGTCATACCATACGTAGAGCACACAGTGATCCCCTTCGGCGATGGTCGCCTGGGAGTCGACGATGCCCGCATAACGGGAACCTACCATGTCGGAGGAGACCAGCTCGGTGCTGGCGCTGAAGTCAATCTGGCGGTGCAGGGCCGAGCTTAACGCCATCTGCTGCAGATAGGCGTTGAGGCTCTCCCGATCGGTGGCCTGCTCCAGCGACAGATTGATAATCGCCAGCGACACATTGGGGGTCGGCACCCGGATGGCGTTGCCGGTCAGCTTGCCCTTGAGCTCGGGCAGCGCCTTGGCCACCGCCTTGGCGGCGCCGGTGCTGGTCATCACCATATTGAGAGCTGCGCTGCGACCGCGGCGCTCGCCTTTGTGGTAGTTGTCGATGAGGTTCTGATCGTTGGTGTAGGAGTGGACCGTCTCCACGTGGCCGTGGTGGATGCCGAACCGCTCCTGCATCACCTTGAGCACCGGGGTGATGGCGTTGGTGGTACAGGAGGCGGCGGAGATGATCCTGTCACCCGGGCCTATCACCTCATGGTTGACCCCGAACACCACGTTCTTCATCTCCCCCTTGCCGGGAGCGGTCAGCAGCACCTTGCCAGCACCGCGCGCTTTCAGGTGCTCGGAGAGGCCTGCCTCGTCACGCCATACCCCGGTGTTGTCGACGATCAACGCATCGTGAATGCCGTAGGCTGTGTAGTCGATGTCGGCCGGGCTATTGGCGTAGATCACCTGAATGAAGGTGCCGTTGGCAATGATGGCGCTGCGCTCCACATCCACCTCGATGGAGCCATTGAAGGGGCCGTGCACCGAGTCGCGGCGCAGCAGGCTGGCGCGTTTCTCCAGATCCCCGTCGCGACCACCGCGTACCACGATGGCGCGCAGACGCAGCGGATTGGCAGCGCCGGTGCGCTCGATCAGCAGGCGGGCCAGCAGGCGGCCGATGCGGCCAAAGCCGTAGAGCACCACGTCGGTCGGCTGCGGCATCTGGCTGCGGCCAAGGGCCGGTGCCAGTCGCGCTTGCAGATAGTCCTCGATCCCCGCTTCATCCTGATGATCCTGCCAGTAGCCAACTGCCAGCTTGCCAAGGTCAACCTCGGCGGCGGTGGGTTTGAGGGCAACGATGGCCTGAAGCAGGGGGAAGCTTTGCTGGATGGGGAGGGGAGTGCCCTGGTGGCGGCGGACGACCCGGTGGGCCTTGAGGATATCGATGGTGGAGGCGTTTTGCAGCGGGCGGCCGTAGAGGGTGATCTCGACCCCTTGTTGTCGGTAGAGGCGACCAATCAAGGGCTGCATGGCTTCGGCGAGCTCCTGGCTCTCCTGCCACGCTTGCAAGTAGTGCTCGTGGGTCATTGACCAGATCCTTTATTTCACGTTGTTGGTGTAAATAGAAAATTCGTCGAATGCAGATCAGGGTAGGGGTGTATATTTCGTTATATTATTCTGCAATCGCGGCCTTATATGGCGCGCGCATTGTAATGGATATGTAACCGGCTTGCTAGCCGGAGGTGGCCCGTAAAGGCGCCAGTTGTTACCAACCCGCGTTACCAACAAGATGTGAACCATGGCCAATTTCCCCCTGCGACAGACCTTCATCATGCTTTCCGTCGGCCTTGCCGTGGCTGGCTGCAATGACGACCGGATCCACAACATCTGTGGCAATCATCCCGAGCTCTGCCAGGATCTGGTGGACGATGGCTGGTGTCGCTACGAGCGTACCGATGTGATCCGCAGTCGCTTCTATCTCAAGGAGGAGGGGACGGATCGGCGCAAGTACGAGCTGATGCGTAACCTTGAGCGCTATCTCAAATGTGCCGAGCGCTCCACCAGCATTGAGTACAAGAATGCCCGCGAGCAGAAGAGCCCACGGGTAGAGGGAATGCTGGCGGCCGGGGATCAGTTGGCCCAGCTCGATGCCGCGACCCGCAATTCACAAGATCCCTACCTGCTGCTCTGGCACTGGACCAACAACACCAACGAGCTGGCTCGCCAGCAGTTTATGGCTCTGGAAGGCACCAAGGCGCTGGATGAACCCGAGCTGCAACTGGCGCTCGGCGGTATCTACGCCAAGAGCGACCCGGAAAAGGCCATCGCCACCCTGCAGCATGGCCTATCCCTCTATCAGGAGGGGGACAAGGTCAACAGCCGCATGTTCACCTCCCTCAGCACCCTCTATATGGGTCAGAAACAGTACGGGTTGGCCTATCTGTGGGGCAAGGTGAGCGAGTCGTTTCAGGATAGCCCCGAGGTCTCAGCCAAGCGTTTTGGCATCTACCACACCCTGAGCAAGACAGAGCAGGATGGTTACGATGTGCGGGCTGCCGAAATTGTCGAGCAGCTAAAGCATGGCAACTACCGGCCCTGATGCAGTGATGACGACGTTCTCTCCGGCCAGCTGCTGGCCCAATCCGTTCGATCTCTCTTTCGTTCATGGCGAGGTACGTACCGATGGCCGCACTCTGGAGCGCCTCACGGTGCGTGCCGTGGTGCCCCGTGGCGACGAGCTGCTGCTGGTCCACTCCCGGGTCAACGGCGATCTGATGTTCCCCGGGGGCGGCATTGAAGCGGGGGAGAGCCACCATGTGGCGCTGGCCCGCGAGCTGCTGGAGGAGTGCGGTGCCGAGCTGCGGGAAGTGGGGGGACTGCTTGGCGAGACCCGTGAATATCGCGCCGCCCGCGAGCCGGGGTTCGATGCCTACTGCATCCGCTCGCTCTACTACTTGTGCCGGATTGGCGATCAGCTGGTGGCCCCGCAGCCGCAGCCCTACGAGATCCGCCTCGGTTTTGTGCCCGGCTGGTTTGCCCTCGACGAAGCGCTGCAGACCAACAAGACCCAGCTGGCGGGGCCCTGTCCCCAGTGGACGGCGCGAGAGACCCGGGTGCTGGCCCAGCTGCAACGCTGGCATCAGCAGGGGATCTTCGACCACGGTTGATGAGTACATCAAGCTGCAACTGTCTGTGATATCAATAAAAAGAGCGCCAATAGGCGCTCTTTTTCATTGCGAGGGAGGAAGTTATTTGGCCTCCCTGTCGTACGAGATCATTTGACCTCTTCGCCCTTGGCTTGCAGATCAGCATGGTAGGAGGAGCGAACGAAAGGACCACAGGCGGCGTGGGTAAAGCCCAGCTCCATGGCGACATCTTTCAGCTCGTCAAACTCTGCGGGCGGCACGTAGCGCTTGACCGGCAGGTGGTGGCGGCTCGGCTGCAGATATTGACCCAGGGTCAGCATGTTGACGCCGTGGGCGCGCAGATCCTTGAGTACCTCGACGATCTCTTCGTTGGTCTCGCCAAGGCCCATCATCAGACCGGACTTGGTCGGCACGTGGGGGTGCATCTCCTTGATGCGGCGCAGCAGCTCCAGCGACCACTTGTAGTCGGCACCCGGGCGGGCGACGCGATACATGCGCGGCGCGGTTTCCAGGTTGTGGTTGAAGACGTCCGGCGGGGTCTCGCGGAACACCTCCAGCGCTTGCTCCATCCGGCCACGGAAGTCCGGAGTCAGGATCTCGATGCGGGTCTGCGGGCTGTGCTCGCGGATCTCGCGGATGCAGTCGGCGAAGTGCTGGGCACCGCCGTCGCGCAGATCGTCGCGGTCCACCGAGGTGATCACCACATACTTGAGGTTCATCTCTTTGATGGTCAGCGCCAGCTTCTTCGGCTCTTCCGGATCGAGTGCCAGCGGGCGGCCGTGGGCCACGTCGCAGAAGGGGCAGCGACGGGTGCAGATGGCGCCCATGATCATGAAGGTGGCGGTGCCGTGGTTGAAGCACTCCGCCAGATTGGGGCAGGAGGCCTCTTCACACACCGAGTGCAGCTTGTTCTTGCGCAAGGTGCTCTTGATGTGTTCGATCTTCTGGCTGGAGGGGGGCAGCTTGATCCGCATCCAGTCCGGCTTGCGAAGGAGTTCTTCGTTGGGATCCGGCATGAATTTCACCGGGATCAGGGCCATCTTGTCGCCATCGCGCAGCTTGACGCCCGGCTCCATACGAACGGGTTTGCTCATGATTCACTCTCGGTGTTTGTTATTGTTTGATAGCCAATCAGGCGGGCCAGTTCGGCCACCAGAATGGATTGCGCCTCGGCCACGCTTTGCGGGCCGCCCAGGGCGCTGGTCTGGGTCATGGCCATGCCCGCATAGCCGCACGGATTGATGTGCAGGAAGGGGGTCATGTCCATGTTGATATTGAGTGCCAGCCCGTGGAACGAGCACCCCTTGCGGATGCGCAGACCCAGCGAGGCCAGTTTTGCCTCCATGCCAAGGTCATTTTTCACATAGACCCCGGGGGCATCGGCCTTGGCATAAGCCTGGATATCGCTTTTGGCGAGGGTATTGATGATGGCTGTCTCCAGCGCGGTCACCAGCTCGCGAACCGAGAATTTGCAGCGGCGGACATCCACCAGTACGTAGAGCACCAGCTGGCCCGGGCCGTGATAGGTCACCTGACCGCCGCGATCGCTCTGCACCACCGGGATATTGCCCGGATTGAGCAGGTGTTCGGCCTTGCCGGCCTGGCCCTGGGTGTAGACGGGATCGTGCTCGACCACCCAGAACTCGTCCGGGGTGTCGCTGGTGCGGTTGTCGGTGAAGGCTTTCATGGCGTCCCATACCGGCTGGTAGGGGCGGCGACCCAGCTGCCTGACAATCAGGCTGGACTGGGCGGGGATCTGGGATGACATGGCGTCCTCGCGGCGTGCTGCGGCCAAAAACAGTCGCCCCGCAGAACGGGGCGAGAGAGAAATTACAGTACGTATTTCACCAGCTCG
Source organism: Aeromonas sp. R2-2 (assembly GCF_040908355.1). NCBI lineage: Bacteria > Pseudomonadati > Pseudomonadota > Gammaproteobacteria > Aeromonadales > Aeromonadaceae > Aeromonas > Aeromonas sp. R2-2. The sequence continues at coordinate 13,114 of NZ_JBFODQ010000012.1, forward strand.
ATCTTGCCAAGGGCGTGGTACATCGCTTCGATGTGCTCTTTGCTCTGGGCAGTCACGGTCACGCGGACCGAGTGGTAGTTGCCCTTGGAGCTGGGCTGGACTGTCGGGCTGTAAGTGCCGGGTGCGTGCTGCTGCAGCACTTCAACCACCATTTCCGGCAGTGCCGGGTCGGCAACGCCGAGTACCTTGAACGGGAATTTGCAGGGAAACTCCAGCAGTTCATCAAACTTGGTATTCATTTACTCACCTTTTGCGTCATCACCGGGATGACTTCATCTTGGATGGCTAGTGGCCGATGGCCCGTGGAGGCCGCCATTTCAAGTCTATATGGGCACGGCTCATAACTATATGGGCGCTGCCCGGACCGGGATCAAGGCCAGGATCGGTCAGACAAGGATGGAAGTGCTGCTTTTTACCACAAATCAGGGTAAGGCGGAACCTGCAGTTTACAGGGTTATTCACTGCTTTTGTCCGTCACAGACAGCAGCGGCGCCTGTTGGCGCCGCTGTTTGGTGAGGATTGTGCGTTGGATTACTTGAACCAGCTGGTGACCAGCAGTACCAGGTAGTCCCACAGACGGCTCATCAAGCCACCTTCCTGCACCTCTTCCAGGGCAACCAGCGGCACCTGCTTGATCTCTTTGTCACCCTGTTTCAGGAACACGGTACCGACGCGCTGACCCTTGGCCAGCGGCGCTTTCAGCTCGCTGTCGAGCTGGAAGTCAGCCTTCAGGTTGTTGCCTTGACCGCGGGTGACCAGCACGGAGACATCTTTGTCGACGCCCAGTTTCACTTCCGGTTTGTCGCCCATCCAGATCTTCTGGGTGACCAGCTCGGTGCCTGCCTTGTACGGGGTCAGGCTCTGGAAGAAGCGGAAGCCATAGGTGAGCAGTTTTTTGCTCTCGGCGGCGCGGGAGGCTTCGCTGCTGGCGCCCAGTACCACGGCGATCAGGCGCATGCCTTCGTTGTTGGTGGCAGAGGAGACCAGGTTATAGCCGACCTGGCTGACGTGGCCGGTCTTGATGCCATCCACCTGCAGGGATTGATCCCACAGCAGGCGGTTGCGGTTGTGCTGAGTGATGCCGTTGAACACGAAGGATTTCTGGGAGTAGATCTTGTACTCCTCCGGCAGGTCGCGGATCAGCGCCTGACCCAGACGGGCCATGTCGTGAGCGGTACTGTAGTGACCTTCCGCATCCAGACCGTGCGGGTTCATGAAGTGGCTGTCATTCATGCCGAGCTTGGCGGCCCAGCTGTTCATCAGGCTGGCGAAGGAGTCGGTGCTGCCTGCCAGGAACTCGGCCATGGCGACACAGGCGTCGTTGCCGGACTGGATGATGATGCCCTTGTTGAGATCATCGACGGAGACCTGCTTGCCCACCTCGATAAACATCTTGGAGGAGTCGGAGTAGTTCTTGGACCAGGCGTTCTGGCTGATGGTCACCATGTCGGTGCGCTTGATGTTCCCCTTCAGCAGCTCCTGGCCGATGATGTAGGAGGTCATCATCTTGGTCAGACTGGCGGGCGGCAGACGCTCTTCGGCGTTCTGCTCGGCCAGCACCTGGCCGGAGTAGTAATCGATCAGAATATGGGCCTTGGCGGAGATCTCCGGCGCGGCGGGAACCACCATGGGCATGGCATTCGGGGTCGGTGTCGGCACCGGCGTATTGGCCTGGGCGGTTACGCTGATCAGTGAGGCCAGAAGAACTGAACGGGCAAATTTGGACATCTTGAAATTCCTGCGAGCCAGATGGGGATAAAATGCGGGCCTAACTATACCAGATGCGCCCGCAGGTTATAGCCCGAGATGGCGATCAGAACTGGTTTTTTATCCATCACTCCCTGTCATCACGCCATAAAACGACGTGATGACAGTGAGTAAGCGGTTAGTCACATCCGCAGCAAAGGCGGGCGATCAGGGCACGATAAAGGCCTGTTCCAGCCCGCCCTGACGTACTTTTTCCAGCACACTTGCCTGCTGGTCGGCGGCGACCGGGCCAATCAGCACCCGGAAAATGGCGCCATGAGCATCGATCCGGTAAGGCACGCCGTAACGCTGGGTCATCACCTTGCCCATTGCCTCGGCCCGATCCCGGGAGCCGCTGGCCAGTACCTGGATCATCTTGCCATCCCCACTGCTGGCAGGCGCTGCGGCCTTGGCCGGAGCTGACTTGACCGGTGCCGCTTTGGCGGGATTGGCCGCGGGCGCCTTGACTGGAGCGGGTTCGGCAGCGGGAGTGGCCATCGCCAGTGCGGTCGGTTCACCCAGGAAGCCATCTTGCGACAGCGTGTTGGAGGCCGCAGCCGGAGTGGTCGGGGTCATCTCGATGGGCTTCATCGGCTCCATGATCACCATCTGATCCGGGGTGTCGCTGATCAGCTCCAGCCGTACTCGGGCCTCACCGCTGTCGACCATCTCCAGCTGCTTGGCCGCTGCGTAGGAGAGGTCGATCAGACGCGGGCTGTTGAAGGGACCGCGATCGTTGATCCGCACAATGGTCTCCAGCCCGTTGTCCAGATTGGTGACCCGCACATAGCTCGGGATGGGCAGGTTGCGGTGGGCGGCGCTGAACAGCTTGCTGTCCAGCACATCGCCGTTGGCGGTCTTCTGGCCGTCCAGATCCGGCGACAACCAGCTGGCGGTGCCCTCTTCGCTGTAGTGTTTGATGTCGCGCCACACCTCGTGCTTCTGCTTGCCGATCCAGTAGTCCCGGTTGCCGCTGGCACTCAGGGGCTCGGGGCGCGGAATTGCGCCGGTGGCTTGCGGGATCTCGATAACGGGTGGCTTGCTGACCGGTGCTTGCGGCTCGACGGGGGCGCTCTGTTCCGGCTGGCTGCTACAGGCGGCCAGCAACAAGCTCAGGCTGAGCGGGAGGAGTTTGTGACGAAGATGCATACGCTTCCTGAATGGCTTGGCTAAGTTGATACACCGCCATCGCATAGAGTGGGCTGCGATTGTAACGGGTGATCACATAAAAGTTATGCCGTGCGACCCAGTATTCCGGTCCATCGGCTTGGGCAAACGCCAGTAACTTGACCGGCGTCTGTGGGGCCAGCGGCGTGGCGAGCTCAATCCCTGCCGCCGCCAGTTCTGACCACTGTTGTGTTAACTCGGGCTCAGGCCTGAGTAGAGGTTCGACTGCCATCAACCCGATCTGGGCCGGTTCCACCATGGATTCGCCCCAGCGCCACTGGTGGCTGGCAAAATAGTTGGCCACGCTGCCGATGGCATCGACCGGGTTGGCAAACAGATCCCGCTTGCCATCCCCGTCAAAGTCGACGGCATAGTGGCGATAGCTGGAGGGCATGAACTGCCCCATCCCCATGGCGCCGGCATAGGAGCCCTTGAGGGTATCGAGTTGCCACCCTTCCTCTTTGGCCAGCACCACCAGCTGGGCAAACTCCTTGGCAAAGAAGTCGGCCCGCTCGGGGTAGTGAAATCCCAGGGTGTAGAGGCTATCGAGCACCGGATGACGGCCCATCTGGCGACCGTAGAAGGTCTCGACTCCGATGATGGCCACGATGAGCGAGGCGGGCACCCGATAGGTCTGCTCCGCGCGGGCCAGTGTCTCGGCATGTTGCTGCCAGAACTGCTGGCCATCACGGATGCGATCCGGGGTAACAAACAGCGGCCGGTAGCGATGCCAGGGTTTGGCCTCCCACGGCTTGCTGATGGTGTCGAGCACCTCTTGGCGCAACTGGGCGCGGGCGACCGCGGCCTGCAGCTCCGCCAGCGGCACCTGCTGCTGTTCGGCGAGCAGGGCCAATCGATCCGGCGACACGGCGGCGGTCGCCATCGTGGTGACGAGATAAATCAGCAATCCAACCCGTCTCATCAGGCGAGCAGTCTTCTATGAGTCTGGATGGACATCAGTATGCCAAAGCCGGCCATCAGGGTCACCATGGAGGTGCCGCCATAACTCACCAGCGGCAGGGGCACCCCCACCACCGGCAGGATGCCGCTCACCATGCCCATGTTGACGAACACATAGACGAAGAAGGTGAGGGTGATGGCGCCGCCCAGTAGTCGCTCGAAGCTGTTCTGGGCCTGCATCGAGATAAACAGGCAGCGACTGATGACGTAGAGGTAGAGCACCAGCAGCAGGGCAACCCCCACCAGACCGAACTCCTCGCTGAATACCGCGAAGATAAAGTCGGTATGCCGTTCTGGTAAAAACTCAAGCTGGGACTGGGTCCCTTGCAGCCACCCCTTGCCAAAGACGCCGCCGGAGCCGATGGCAATCTTGGACTGGATGATGTGATAGCCTCGCCCGAGCGGGTCTTTCTCCGGGTCGAGCAGCATCAACACCCGCTGGCGCTGGTAGTCGTGCATCAGGAAGAACCAGAGCACTGGCATAAAGGCCAGCATCAGCAGGACCGCCAAGCCGATCAGCCACCAGCTGAGCCCCGCCAGGAAGATGACGAAGAAGCCGGAGGCGGCCACCAGAATGGAGGTGCCAAGGTCAGGCTGCGCGGCGATCAGCAGGGTGGGCAGCAGCACCATGATGAGGGCGATCACCACATGGCTGAACTTGGGGGGCAGCGAGTGGCGACTGAGCCAGGCTGCCACCATGATCGGCATGGAGAGCTTCATCACCTCGGAGGGCTGGAACTTCATAAAGCCCAGATCGAGCCAGCGTTGTGCCCCCTTGCCGATGTGGCCGAACACGTCCACCGCAATCAGCATCAGCACCACCACGGCGAATAGCGGCACCGACCAGCGGGCGTAGAGGGAGGGGGGCAGCTGGGCCAGGCCGATCATCAGAGCAAAGGCGAGACCGCCGCGCACCAGCTGGCGCACGATGGAGTCCATATCCTGACCGGAGGCGGAGTAGAGCACCACCATGGAGAGGGTCATCACGGCCAGCAGACCGAGCAGCAGGGGCAAGTCGATATGCAGCTTGTACCAGATGCTCTGCTGGCGGGCAGAATTACTCATTGGGAGCGACCTCACTCGGTTGGGACGGCTTTTCCGGTGCCGGTGGCAGTTGCGGATCAGGGGGCAGCAGATAGGCATCCAGCATTTGGCGTGCAATGGGCGATGCAGCTCGACCACCGCCACCTCCGATGGAGTTTTCCAGTACCAGAGCTACCACCGCTTTGGGCGCCTCGAAGGGGGCATAAGCAACGAACAAAGCGTTATCGCGATGTTCCGCCTTGACCGTCTTGATGTTGTAAACCTGATTTTCCTTCAAACCGACTACCTGGGCTGTGCCCGATTTGCCGCCTGAGGAGTAAGGCGCCTTGGCAAACGAGTGACGGCCACTGCCTTCACTGCCATGGTTGACTCGCCACATCCCATCCTGCGCCACTTTCCAGAAGCTGTCGTTCTTGAGCTTGAGGGCGATATTGGGGTTGATGGGGGCATCGACCACCCCCGCCTGGGAGGCGGTGCTCTTGAGCAGGTGCGGGGTGACGTCGTGACCATTCTGGGTCAGGATGCTGATCGCCTTGGCTAGTTGGAGCGGGGTGGCGCTCCAGTAGCCCTGACCGATACCGACAGAGATGGTGTCACCCTGATACCAGGGCTGGCGCCAACGGGCCATCTTCCAGTCACGGGACGGCATGACACCCTTGGTCTCTTCATAGAGATCGACCCCTGTGTACTGACCGAAGCCAAACTTGGTCATGTAGCTGTGGATCTTGTCGATGCCGACTCGATAGGCGAGATCGTAGAAGTAGGTATCTGCCGAGACCTCGATGGCGCGATAGACGTCGAGCCAGCCATGACCCCAGCGGCGCCAGTCGCGAAACTTCTTGGTGGTACCGGGAATGGAGAAGCTCGGGCCGCCGAAATAGCGGTAGCCCGGGGTAATGGCCCCCTCGTTGAGACCCATGATGGACATCATGGGCTTGACGGTGGAGGCAGGGGCATAAATGCCCTGAGTGGTGCGGTTCACCAGCGGCCGCGCCGGATCGTTGAGTAGCGCCGAGTAGTTGGCGCTGGAGATACCGGTCACGAACAGGTTGGGGTCATAGCTCGGGCTCGACTCCAGGGCCAGGATGGCGCCGGTTTTCGGGTCCATCATCACGATGGCTCCGCGCTGGCCAGCCAGCAGTTGCTGGGCCTTGAGCTGCATCCGGACGTCGATATTGAGGTAGATATCCTTGCCCGGAATAGGTGGCTGGAACTTGAGGGTGCGGACAATCCGGCCGCGGTTGTTCACCTCGACCTCCTGATAGCCCGCCACACCGTGCAGCTCATCCTCGTAATACTTCTCCACCCCCTGCTTGCCGATATCCTTGGTGGCCGCGTAGTTGGCGAGTTTTTCTTCCTTCTCGAGGCGCTCTACGTCACGGGTGTTGATCTTGGCCACATAGCCCAAAGCGTGGGTGAGGGTGTCACCAAACGGGTAGTAGCGCTTGAGGTAGGCCTCGATGCTGGCGCCCGGGTAGTTATGCTGGTTGACCGAGAAGAGGGCCACCTGATACTCGGTCAGCTTCTCGTAGAGGGCGACCGGCTTGAAGCGGCGCTGGCGCTTCACTTCGGCGAGGAACTTCTCCTTGGTGCCCTCCGGCAGACCCAGCAGGGTGATCAGCTGGTCGGCGGTTTTTTCGAGATCCTTGGTCTCTTCCGGCACAATTTCCAGACTGTAGACCGGGCGGTTTTCCGCCAGCAGCACACCGTTGGTGTCATAGATGAGGCCCCGTGGCGGTGCCACCGGCACCACGCGGATGCGGTTGGAGTTGGAGCGAGTCTGGTAGGTGTCGTAGGACTCGACCTGCAGATAATAGAGATTGCCCAGCAGCACCAGCATCAGCACGACGATGCCGATGTAGGCTACCAGGGTGCGCCGGAAGAACAGATTGCCCTCGGCACTGTGATCGCGCATTTCGATGCGTTGTTTCAGCATGCCTTTACCTCAAGACCCTTGGGGGCAATAAGAGCAGGAACTGCATTGTTCACTCTCTGTGATATGGGTGAATATGAGAGGTGAGACTCCAGAGACGCATGGCTCACTCTCTATGATACGGATGATTGGTGGTGATGCTCCAGGCCCGATAGAGGCTCTCTGCCACCAGCACCCGCACCAGCGGATGGGGCAGGGTGAGCGGTGACAGTGACCAGCTCTGTTCAGCGGCAGCCTTGCACTCGGGGGACAAGCCTTCCGGCCCGCCTACCAGCAGCGCGACATCGCGGCCATCGAGTTTCCACGCCTCCAGCTGGGTAGCCAGCTGCTCCGTGGTCCAGGGCTTGCCCGGAATATCGAGGGTGACGATGCGCGAGCGCCCCGCAGCCGCCAGCATGGCTTCCCCTTCCTTCTGCAGGATGCGGGGAATGTCGGCATTTTTGCCCCGTTTGCCAGCGCCGATCTCGACGAGTTCAAACGGCATGTCTTTGGGGAAGCGGCGACGATACTCTTCGAAGCCATGCTCTACCCAGGCGGGCATCTTGGTGCCCACCGCAATCAACTGGATCTTCATGGTCGTTACACTTGTGCTCTTATTGCGTATTCATTTGAGCGGCACCGCTCCACAGCTTTTCCAGTTGGTAGAAGTCACGATGTTCATCCTGCATCACATGCACGATCACCGAGCCCATATCTACCAGCACCCATTCACCGCTCAGTTGCCCTTCCACGCTCAGCAGATCCAGACCCGCGTGGCGGGCTTCGCTGGCCAGATGGTGGGCAATGGCGCTGACGTGACGACTTGAGTTGCCGGAACAGATGATCATGGTGTCAGTAATGCTGGATTTGCCGCGTACATCGAGGGTGATGATGTCGCGGCCTTTCATGTCATCGATCTTGTCGATGATAAAGGCATGCAATTCTTGGCCTTGCAATGAGTCTCTCCTGTATTCCGGCACGCAGCGTTTGCGTCAGGGCGGCGGATTATATCATGGTCACTCCCGTTTCCCATCGGGTGGGGCGGGATTACGACAGGGGCTAGCGGCGGTTGGCGCGGTAGAGCCCCTGTTGATCAATATAGTGCGCAACCGACTCGGGCAAGAGGTAGCGGGTGTCTTGCCCCCCATCCAGCAAGGCCCGCAGTCGGGTGGCTGACAGTTCGATGGGCTGGTTGTCCGCCAGCCAGATATGACCGGCCAGACGCTGATGCAGCGCGTTGGCATCCGCGGTGTGATGGCGCGCCAGCAGCTGCGCCACCTCGGTCGGATAATCCGGTTGCCAGCCCGGCCGCACGCTCACCACCAGATGGGCATGGTCGAGCAGCTCCTGCCAGCGGTGCCAGCTTGGCAGGCTCAGCAGGGAATCCATCCCCATCAGAAAACAGAGCGGCGTATCGGGCAGTTCACGACGCAGCTCGATAAGGGTCTCGATGGTGTAAGAGGGCTTGTCCCGTCTCAGCTCCCGCTCATCTACCACAAAGTGGTGGTTCTCTGCCGCCGCCAGTTTGACCATGGCGAGGCGCTGTTCGCTTGAGCAGAACGGATTGGCACGGTGGGGCGGGATATGGTTCGGGATCAGCCGCATTTCGGCCAGCCCGAGAGCATCGCGCGCCTCGATGGCCGGGCGCAGATGGCCGATATGGATAGGATCGAACGTGCCTCCCAGCAGGCCAATGGGCGCTTTCAGCACGGGCTGCTCTCCATCACCAGCGGCAGCGGGGTGCCATCACGAAAGCCGAGGGCAATGGTCTGCAGCATCAGCCACGCCTGTTCGGTATCGAAGCGGCGCTGGGCATCGTCCAGCTGGGCCATCAGTTGCCACAGTTGCTGCAACTTGGCAAACGGCAGGCGGGTCAGTGCTTGCTGAATGAGCTGCTGGCGGCTCTGCCAGATGCGCAGGCGGCTGAAGTGCTCCCCCAGCGGCTGGCCGTTGCGCATCGCCAACGACAGCTCGGTCAGCTGCTCCAGCTCGCGGCAGAGGGTCCAGGCCAGCATCCCTGGCTCGGTACCTTCGGCCCGCAGGGCGGCCAGAATGCGCTGGGCCCGGTTCACCTTGCCCTCCAGCAGGGTATCGACCAGCTGAAACGGGGTGAAGTGGGCGTGGCGGATAATGGTCTCTTGCAGATAGGTGACGCTGATGGGCTGGGGCGGCGAGAGCAGGGTCAGCTTCTCGATCTCCTGACTGGCGGCCAGCAGGTTGCCCTCGTAGGAGTGGCACATGAAGTTGATGGCATCCGGCAGCGCCTTGAGGCCGAAACGCGCAAAGCGGGCGCTCATCCAGCGCGGGAAAAACTTGGGCTCCGGATGGTTGACCGGCACATAGGTGCCAATCTGGTAGAGCTTGTCGAACCAGGCCGCCTTCATCTGGGTCTGGTTGAGGCGACCGCCACTCAGTACCAGCAGCAGGTCGGGATGAAGCTGCTTGCCAATTTCGCTGATGCGGGCAGCGAGATCCTTGTCCACCTTGGCGGGCAGCTCCAGCTCGATGATCTGACGGGCGGAGAAGAGGCTCATGGCCTGACAGGCATCGTAGACCTGATTCCAGTCCAGCCCCTGTTCCACCACGAAGGTGTGGCGCTCATCGAAACCCTGCTTGCGGGCGACCTGACGGATGGCATCGATGGCCTCCAGTCGCAGCAGGGGCTCGTCGCCAAAAACGAGATAGCAGGGCCGAAGCCCTGCTTTGAGGTGGTCACCAAATTGTTCCGGGTAGATCCGCATCAGAAGCTGACCTGACTCAACTGACGGATCACCTGATTGGCCGCCTGCTCCTGCATTTCGCGGTTGAGCTGCTCCTGCTCACGGGAGGAGGCGAGCGCTGCATCCGGCTTGTTGAGGAAGCTGCGGTTGAAGTTGATGGGGAAGACCTGAGTCGGCTTGCCCGGTACCGAGATGGTGAACTGGGTACCAAAGCCCAGCACATATTCGGTGTCCGTCCCCAGTGCGTTGACCGAGGCGACCTGACTGGTGCTGCCTACGCCGGCCAGAGTGAGCACCGGAATGCCCTCCTTGTCGGCCAAGGTCACGCCAGAGGCCTTCAGACGGGTGGTAACCATCCGGTAGAAGTCGCTCTTGTTGTCGCCCACGACCTTCATGGTCATCAGCTCGCTCGGAATGCCGTTGCCGCGCATGTGAAAGCCGCAGCCTTGCAGCAGCAGACCAGCCAGCACGATGGCCATCCAGCGGGTGAAGATGGTGCCCATAGAAAATCCTCTTTGCATTAAGGGAAAGCGGCGGGCGCAGGGCCCGCCGTTATCATCCGTTTGCTGTCACAGATTGGCAATGATCAGTTGGCAGCCAATTAGTTAGCGACAATGTTGAGCTGTCATGGGCCGGTACGTCGTTACCCATGAGTGGCCACACAGTCAGCCAAGGTCGCCAAATGGTATGACATCAGTTGGCAACCGATCAGTTAGCGACAATATTGAGCAGCTTGCCAGGTACATAGATCACCTTGCGCACGGTCAGCCCGTCGGTGAACTTCTGTACGGAGGCATCGGCCATCGCCAGCTTCTCGACGTCGGCCTGGCTGATCTCGGCCGGCACGGTCAGTTTGCCGCGCATCTTGCCGTTGATCTGTACTACTACCAGCTTCTCGGTCTCGACCATGGCCGCTTCATCGGCCACCGGCCAGGCTGCGTGATCGATGTCGTCGCCCTTGCCCAGCATCTTCCACAGCTCGAAGCCGATGTGCGGGGTGATGGGGTAGAGCATAACAACGACAGCTTCCAGCGCTTCCTGCATCAGGGCGCGGTCCTGCTCGTCGTTGCCGAGCTTGGCCAGATTGTTCATCAGCTCCATGATGGCGGCGATGGCGGTGTTGAAGGTCTGACGGCGACCCACGTCATCGCTCACCTTGGCGATGGTCTTGTGCAGTTCACGGCGTACCGCTTTCTGCTCGTTGGTGAGAGCAGCCACATCCAGCGCGGCAACGGCGCCACCGGAAACGTGTTCGAAGGTGACGCGCCACAGGCGACGCAGGAAGCGCTGGGCGCCCTCTACGCCGGAGTCGGACCACTCCAGGGTCATCTCGGCCGGAGAGGCGAACATCATGAACAGACGGACGGTATCGGCGCCGTAACGCTCGACCATCAGCTGCGGGTCGATGCCGTTGTTCTTGGACTTGGACATCTTGGTCATGCCGGAGTGGATAACTTCGCGGCCTTCGTTATCGATGGCCTTGGTGATGCGACCCTTCTCGTCACGCTCTACCTTGACGTCGGTCGGGCTGACCCAGACGTTACCGCCTTTTTCGTCCTTGTAGTAGAAAGCGTCGGCCAGCACCATGCCCTGACAGAGCAGACGCTTGAACGGCTCGTCGCTGTTCACGAGACCCGCGTCACGCAGCAGCTTGTGGAAGAAGCGGGCGTAGAGCAGGTGCATACAGGCGTGCTCGATGCCGCCGATGTACTGATCCACCGGCAGCCAGTGGTTGGCAGCAGCCGGGTCCAGCATGCCCTTGTCGTAGTCCGGAGAGCAGTAGCGCGCGTAGTACCAGGAGGACTCCATAAAGGTGTCGAAGGTATCGGTTTCGCGGAACGCTTCCTGACCGTTGTAGGTGGTCTTGGCCCACTCGGCGTCGGCCTTGATCGGGCTCTGGATGCCATCCATCACCACATCTTCCGGCAGCAGCACCGGCAGTTGATCTTCCGGCGTCGGCACCACGGTACCGTCAGCCAGGGTCAGCATCGGGATGGGAGCACCCCAGTAGCGCTGACGGGAGACACCCCAGTCGCGCAGACGGAAGTTGACGGTGCGCTTGCCCTTGCCCAGTGTTTCCAGCTTGTTGGCGATGGCATCAAAGGCACCCTGGAAGTCGAGACCGTCAAACTCGCCGGAGTTGAACAGTACGCCCTTCTCGGTGTAAGCGGCTTCGCTCACGTCGACGTCGCCATCAACCGGCTTGATGACCGCCTTGATGTCGAGGCCATATTTGGTGGCGAATTCGAAGTCACGCTGATCGTGGGCCGGAACCGCCATCACGGCGCCGGTGCCATAGTTCATCAGCACGAAGTTGGCGACCCAGACCGGTACCTTGCGGCCATCCAGCGGGTGAATGGCGTAGAGGCCGGTGGCCATGCCCTTCTTCTCCATGGTGGCCAGTTCGGCTTCGGCTACCTTGGTGTTCTTGCACTCTTCGATAAAGGCTGCCAGTTCCGGATTGTTTTCGGCGGCCTGCAGGGCCAGCGGGTGACCGGCAGCGATACCGACATAGGTGACGCCCATGAAGGTGTCCGGACGGGTGGTATAGACCTCCAGCTGATCAGCCTGACCCTCGATGGCGAAGCTGATGTTGACCCCTTCGGAGCGGCCAATCCAGTTGCGCTGCATGGTCTTGACCATCTCCGGCCAGCCTTCGAGGTTGTCGATGTCGCTCAGCAGCTCTTCAGCGTAGTCGGTGATCTTGATGAACCACTGGGGGATCTCTTTCTGCTCCACCGGGGTGTCACAGCGCCAGCAGCAGTTGTCGACAACCTGCTCGTTGGCCAGCACGGTCATGTCGTTCGGGCACCAGTTGACGGAGGAGGTCTTCTTGTAGACCAGACCCTTCTCGTAGAGCTTGGTGAAGAACCACTGCTCCCAGCGGTAGTAGTCCGGCTTGCAGGTGGCGACTTCACGATCCCAGTCATAACCCAGACCCAGCATCTTCAGCTGGTTCTTCATGTATTCGATGTTTTCGTAGGTCCAGGGGGCCGGCGCCGTGTTGTTCTTGATGGCGGCGTTTTCCGCCGGCAGACCGAAGGCATCCCAACCGATGGGTTGCAGCACGTTCTTGCCATTGAGGCGTTGATAACGGGAGATCACATCACCTATGGTGTAGTTGCGAACGTGCCCCATGTGTAGACGACCAGACGGATAGGGGAACATGGAGAGGCAGTAGAACTTCTCTTTGTCTACTTTTTCCACGGCCTTGAAGGTTTTCTTGGCATCCCAGTGCTTCTGCACTGCTGGTTCGATTGATTGGGGAACGTATTGCTCTTGCATTGGTGACATCCGGATCTGTGAAATGAATAGATAAATCAGCTGGGAAATCGCAATAGAATACCCATATCCTGCGGCGGCAACAACCGCCAGCATCCGTCAAGCCTGAAGCCGGGCCAGAAAGGGATTTAGCAGAGGAGTAACAGCCATGGACAAACGTCAAAAAGGGTATGAAACCTTCATTGCCGAACTGCAAAAGCAGTGGCAAGAGACAGAGCAGTTCCAGGGGGAGCGCCTCAACCGGATGATTGCCCGCGTTCAGGCCTATCTGGAAGCGGCCAGTGACCTCACTCAGGACGAGCTGGCGCTCATCGCCGAGTATGTGAAGCGGGATCTGGGGAACTATGACGAGGGGCGCAAGGATGAGCTGGTGGAGGAGTCTGCCTTTATGCTGGCGCTCAAAGATACCGCCTGGTCCTGGCTGGCGGATGTGACCGACCGCGCCCAGGTGGAGTGGCGCGAGCTGGCCGACGAGCTGGAGCACAAGGGGGTTTACGAAGCGGGTGACTGGGTAGGGCTCGGGGTCATGGTGTGCGACCAGTGTGGCTGGCGCCATACCGTGCTGCACCCCGAGCAGCTCGATACCTGCCCCGAGTGCGGTTGCGCCGAGTATCATCGCGAGCCGCTCTCGCCCTGAGTCATGCCATCAAGGCGGACGAGATAACGAGCAAAAAGGCGCCATCAGGCGCCTTTTTCTTGCTTGCAGGTTTCGTCGGGACGTTTACTTGCCCGCGACGGAGAGGCCGCCAAAACGGATCTGCGGGGCGTAGAAGCCCTTGCCGTCGTTGTGGTGCAGGGTATCGCCGACCGCTTCCAGCTCGCCCAGCAGGCGGTAGAAGTTGCCTGCTACCGTGATGCCGCGCACCGGCTGCAGGCGAACTCCATCGCGGCAGAGGAAGCCCGACGCGCCAAAGGAGAAGTCGCCGCTCACCGCATCGGCACCCGAATGCAGGCCATCCAGCTTGACCAGCTCCAGATAGTCGCCGCTCTGCACTTCCGCTTCGCAGTGGGGGCCCGCGCCAAACACCAGATGGCGAGCGGTCACATCGAGGGCGCTGCGGGCACCGCGAGCGGCCGAACCGTTGCTGGCGACGCCAAAGTGGCGGGCGGTGGCGCTGTTGTGGAGCAGGGTTTTCAGCTCCCCTTCGCCAATCAGCAGCAGATCCGAGCTGGCCGCCCCCTCGCCATCAAACGCCTTGATGTTCATGCCGCCAGGCATATAGACTCGGCTTTCCAGAGTAAGCCAGCGTGACGCCACGCTCTGGCCGACCTTGCTGCGCCAGGGGTTGATCCCCTGCTGGGCCCACTTGCCCGACAGCACTCCCTGAAAGCAGCCAAACAGGCTGGCGAAGCAGTTGGTGCTGAAGATGACGCTGTAGCGGCCGCTCGGCACCGCTTCACCGGGCAGCAGACCATCGGCGATGGCGTAGATCTGCTCGATCAGGGCCTGACTGTTCAGCTCGTCGAAGCGACGGCCATACTGCCCCTGCGAGTGCATCGACTGGCGGCCATCCCGTTCCACCAGCGCCGAGGTGTAGCAGCCGACGCTGAACTCGCCGTGCTGGCAGAGGGTGCCCTGACTGTTGGCGAGCCAGAGCTGGCTCTCCCCTTCGAAGAAGCTGTTGTAGGGAGCGCCGCTCACATCGGGCATGGCCAGCATGTCAGATTCCAGGCGCAGGGCCAGTGCGATCTTCTCCTCAACCGGCGTGGTATCGGGCTGGTTGATCTCGGCGCAATCTGTGGTGATCCGGCTATTGGCCACCGAGATGCGCTGATCCGGATCCACCTTGGCAAAGCGGCTGGCATCGAGCGCATCCTGCAGCATGGCATCCAGCGCCAGCTCATCGAGGGATTCCGAGTAGGCGATGCCGACTCGACCCTCTTTGATCAGGCGAATGCCGAGCTGCTGGCTGCTGGTGACCTTGTATTCACCCAGCTCGCCCTTGTCTGCCTTGAGGGAGAAGGCTCTCTCCTGATTGGCGATGATGTCTGCCTCGGCGCCGAGGTCGGCCACTTTATCCAGCAGGCGGGTGAGCAGTTGATTCATGTCGATGGTGCTCATCAGGCGTTCCCTCCCACCAGAATATTGTCTACTTTTAGCGCCGGCTGGCCCACCGAGGTGGGGACCGAGCCCGAGACAGAGCCGCACATACCGGCGGCCAGCGCCAGATTGCGGCCCACCATGGAGATCTCTTTCAACACCTGCGGGCCGGTACCGATCAGGGTGGCTGACTTGAGCGGCTTGGTGATTTTGCCGTGCTCGATGAGGTAGGCCTCCTGCACATTGAAGTTGAACTCGCCGGTGCCGGGCTGTACTGAACCGCCCCCCATCTTCTTGGCGTAGATGCCATGTTCGACGGTGGCCAGCATATCGTCGAGGCTGTGGTTGCCCGGTTCGATATAGGTGTTGCGCATGCGCGAGGTGGGGGCGTACTTGTAGGATTCGCGCCGCCCAGAGCCGGTGCGTGCGTAGCCTGTTTTGAGGGCGCCCATTCTGTCCACCAGAAAACCGGTCAGGACGCCATCCTTGATGAGCTGGGTATGCTGGGTCGCCATCCCCTCGTCATCGACGTTGATGGAGCCCCAGGCGTTGCCTTGCAGTCCCTCGTCCACCGCATTGACCACCGGATTGGCGATAAGCTGGCCCATCTTGTCGTGGAACACCGACGCCTTCTTGGCCACCGAGGTGGTCTCCAGCAGATGACCGCACGCCTCGTGGAAGATGACGCCGCCAAAGCCGTTCTCCATGATGACCGGCAGGGTGCCGCTCGGGCAGGGAGCCGCGCCCAGTTTCACCAGTGCCTGACGGGTGGCGGTGAGCGCCAGCTCGCGCGGATCGATGCGATCGGCATGCTCCCACCCCATCAGGGCGCCGGGGGCCTCGTAACCGACGCTCTGCTCGCTCCCTTCCATGGCGATGGTCTGGGCCATGATGCGGTTGTAGTGGCGGCGATCGGCGACTTGCACCCCTTCGCTGTTGAAGATTTCCACCTCCTGCTCCCAGCCCAGCACGTTGCCGGAGAACTGGCTCACCTTGCTGCTCTCGGCGCGGGCCGCCGCATCCATGGCGTGCAGATAGGCGATCTTCTGCTCCAGCAGCTTGTCTGCCGAGAGCGGCAGCGCCACCGGGTTGCGATCGCTCAGGCGTGTGAAATCGAAGGCGGTGGCGGTCACCACAGGGTCGCGGCGGTCTTTGGCCGCCAGCAGAGTGACGATGCGTAGCAGTTCGTCGCGGCTGGCCAGATTGGTGTAGCCGTAGAGCACCTTGTGGCCGTAACAGAGGCGCACGCCGATGCCGAAATCGAGGCCGCCGCTGATGTTCTCTATCTGGCTGGAGAGCAGGCTGAGCTGGCTGCGGCGCTTGCGCTCGACAAACAGCTCGGCGAAATCGGCACCCAGCGCCAGCGCGTGATCGAGCACGTCACGGGCAATGGCGGGGGCCAACAGGGAGAATGGGGTCATAGAATATCCTTTTCTGGTCTGTCCGTTTGCTTCCGACATCCGGCTCTGATTGTTATGGGATGTCGAGTCCATTGTTGCAGACCAGCACAAAAAAGTCGCTATAGCGTCATGCGATGATACCGATTGAGAAAATCGGTACGATAACTGCGCCCGGGCAGCCACATCCACAGGGAGTGGCCGCCTTGAGATGAGTGAAAAAGATCAGAGCAGGGCGTGGATTTCGCTCAGGATCTGTTCGACCCACTGCTCGATGCGCGGATCGGTCTGGTCATACTGATTGGCATCGTCCAGCGCCAGCCCGACGAAGTGACGGCCATCGTCGATCAGTGCCTTGGAGGCATCGAATTCGTACCCTTCGTTGGGCCAGTAGCCCACCAGCTTGACCCCTTTTGGCACCAGCTGATCGTGCAGCATGCCGAGGGCGTCCTGGAACCATTCGCCATAACCGAGCTGATCGCCGAGGCCAAACAGGGCGACGATGCGTCCCTCCAGATGGAGATCGGTGATATCTTCCCAGCGGGACTCCCAGTCCTCCTGCAGTTCGCCAAAATCCCAGGTGGAGATGCCGAGGATCAGGATCTCGTAATCCTCCATCAGGCGTAGGGAGACATCCTTGATATTGTGAATATCCACCAGCTCGGGGCCGATGAGGGCGCGGATCTTCTCGGCAGCCATCTCGGTGTAGCAGGTGGTGGAACCGTAAAACAGACCAATCTTCATCGCTCTTCTCTCTGTTGGCGCTTTCTCGCTTGCTTTTGGCGCGTTCTCGCATGCTCGTGTGGGCTGCGCCATGTTGGCAACACGATGGGTAACGTAAGGGGAGGGCGCCAGTCTAGCAGATTGCTATTCGACCTTCACCGCCCGGCAAGGGGCGTGGCAAACGTGCCTTATCTTTCCAATGAAAGTGCCTTGTCTTTCCAAGGAGATGACGCGTTACAATGGGCCATCGATCCCCTGATTGCAGCGCACCATGAGCAAACCCGACCTCCATCCCCTGATTGAACCCTTTCTCGACGCCCTCTGGCTGGAGCGGGGATTGTCTGACAACACGGTCAGCTCCTATCGCTGCGATCTGGAAAAGTTTTCCCTCTGGCTCGACGAGCAGGGGAGCTCGCTGCTGCTGGCAGGGATGGACGAGATCCAGCACTACCTCGCCTGGCGGGTCGATCACCAGTTTGCGGCCAGCAGCACCGCCCGCTTCCTGTCGGCCCTGCGCCGCTTTTACCAGTATCTCAACCGCGAGAAGCTGCGCAGTGACGATCCGACCGTGCTGCTGGAGGGGCCCAAGCTGCCGAAAAAACTCCCCTCCGATTTAAGCGAAGCGGAAGTGGAAGCTCTGCTGAGTGCGCCGCTGGTGAACGACCCGCTGGAGCTGCGGGACAAGGCGATGCTGGAGCTGCTCTACGCTACCGGCTTGCGGGTTTCCGAGCTGGTGGGACTAACCGCCGAGCATGTCAGTTTGCGGCAGGGCTTGGTGCGGGTTATTGGCAAGGGTAACAAGGAGCGGTTGGTGCCCATGGGCGAGGAGGCGATGCACTGGCTGGAGCGTTACTACCGGGAGGCCCGCACCCTGCTGCTGGGGGGCACCAGCTCGGATGTGGTATTTCCCTCCAAGCAGGCCCGTATGATGACCCGCCAGACCTTCTGGCATCGCATCAAGCTCTATGCCCTGCGGGCCGGGATCAACGGCGAGCTCTCCCCTCACACCTTGCGTCACGCCTTCGCCACCCATCTACTCAACCACGGCGCCGACCTGCGAGTGGTACAGATGCTGCTGGGCCATGCGGATCTCTCCACCACCCAGATTTACACTCATGTGGCCAACGAACGGCTCAAGGCGCTGCACGGGGAGCACCACCCCCGCGCTTAAGCCTGTTGCAGGCGATTTTTGCCCGCTTGTTTAGCCTGATACAGGGCTGCATCGGCGCGGGCCATCACACTGTCTGGAGCATCATTCAGGGATTCGGCAATGCCACCGCTAAAGGAGACGCTTAAGCCCTTTTCACGCCAATCCTGTTGCCCCATGCTGATACGCCACTGCTCCATCAACTTCTGCGCGTTGGCAATATCAGTCTGTTCAAAAATAGCGACCAGCTCTTCCCCCCCAAAGCGGCACAGGGTTGCCTGTTCCTCCAGCAATTGGCTACCGAGCTGAGCGGTGCGCTTCAAAACGGCATCACCGATGGGATGACCATAGGTATCATTTATTTTTTTGAAGTTATCAATGTCGATAATTGCCAATATGTATTGGCTATTTTCTTTATGTAGAGTGGCGAGCGCCTCTTCCAAATAACGGCGGTTGTACAAACCGGTTAATGCATCACGCAGCGATTTTTCTGTTTCGGCCTGCATTTTGTCTGAAATCATTACAATTTCATCCTCCAGCTCCTCTATGCCTGCCAGCTTGGGGATAATAATTTGTTGCCCTGGAGGGGTGATACGCAATTGTCTAACAACTTGTACCAATGTGCTGATTGTATGCTCCAGACGTTGCCTGAAAATAATAGCAACCAGTGTGAATATCGATAATGATAATACCAGAGTGATAAATATAGTAGGCAGTATCTCACCAATCAAAATATCGCTCTTGAATGGAAATACAGTAATAACCAGCCACGATGGGTTGTTGTGAAGGGCGTGATATGAAATGAGATCACCATTTTTACTCATTAAGGTACCATTCCTGCCTTTCAATTCAGAAATCCATGGTTGGTCAAGTCGACTGCCGTTTTCCTGAGGGTCGCTGTGAGCCACAATCATCTTGCTGCCTCGGTCAAAGAGCATATATACAACATTGTTACTACTCTCCAGAATCCGCCCTATACGTGCTGAAAATACTTTCAAGTTCAGGTCGATGCCAATCACGCCAAGAAATTCCCCCTGGTTATTAAAAACAGCATGGGAAAGGGTGACGACCGGCATTTTTTCAATCGCGTCAATGTAAGGGGAACTCCAGATATTGATGCCGGGATGCTCGATAGCATTGCGGTACCATGGACGTTCCGACTCTTTGAACTCAATCGGGGTAGGATGAAGAGAGAAATTGATATGCTTGTTATCCTGAAGCATGTAGTACACGGTTTTTATTGGACCATCAGGGTAAAGAAGGTATTGCCAAATGTCGCGATAACGTTGTTTTAATTCCGGGGGAAGATCTCCATTATTCTCAGTAATGTCGGCAATGATAATATTTATTTGCCTCTCAACCGAAGAGAGTGAGTTATCCCATTGCTGCGCAGTACTATCGTTAAAAAATCTGGCGGTGCTTAGCAAGGTGTTTTTCTGCATAACAGAAAAAAGGTACGCACTACCCAATGTGGTCAAAACAAGTGGCAGCGCAAGCAGCAAAAGAAAACGGAGAATAAAGTTGTGATTGGAGTTTGCAGCAGTGGAGGTTTGCATAGTCACGACGCCTATATAACTTTACGCCATCTAACCATAGCCCATGGGCATCGTGACACACATACACACCAGTCTGGGGAGTCGGCTTAACGCTCCTGTTGAGATTTCAGCAGATCACGGATCTCGGTCAGCAGCTCCTGATCCTTGGTCGGGCCTGCCGGGGCGGCGGCTTCCTCTTCCTGCTTCTTCTTGAGGGTGTTGATGGCCTTCAGTCCCATGAAGATGGCAAAAGAGATGATCAGAAAGTCGATGATGGTCTGGATGAACTTGCCATAGGCGATGACCACGGCGGGTGTTGTACCTTCTGCGGCCTTCAGGGTGACCGCCAGGTCGCTGAAGTCCACGCCGCCCAGGATCAGGCCGATGGGCGGCATGATCACGTCACCGACAAAAGAGGAGACAATTTTGCCGAAGGCGGCACCAATGATAATACCGACCGCCATATCGATGACGTTGCCGCGGGCGGCAAAGGCTTTGAATTCTTGAATCAGACTCATTATTTCCTCCGAAATTAAACAAGATAGCGCGTTGATTACCCTTGCCAAAGGGCGAACTCTTGTCAGGAAAAACAGAGGCTAAGCCGCGTTGTTCCTGTCGTCCTGACTAGCTTGCGGGCGTTATGAGTCCTTGGCAATCGGGGGGAGCCATTTTTTTGGTACAAAGTGATATTAATTTTTTGGTAAGTAGCTGGTTGAATGATGAGCTGTGCTGCTGTAGTTTGCTGGGTCGATTCATTCATACCACGTGAGTAAACAAGTGAAGTATTTACTACTGGGAATGATGCTTTTGTGCACATTTGCTGCCAGAGCGGGGATGGATACCCAAGCCTTGAAACAGACCATCACGGCCCGGCTGGGGGTCCCCGTCTATCTGGTTGAACCGACCCCAATCGCGGGGTTGTATATGCTGGGCACCTCACAGGGGGTGCTCTACAGCGATGCCAAAGGGGATTATGTGGTGCAGGGGGTCATGCTGGATATGACCCGCGACATGAAGAACCTGACCATCTCGGGTATGCGCGAGCAGCGCCGACTTGGTTTGGCGCAGGTGGCTCATGCCCCCATCGTGCTCAAGGCTCGGGATGAGCGTCACCGGGTTGCGCTGTTTCTCGGCGAGCAGGACGCAAAGCGCCGTCAGCTCTCCGGCACCTTGCAACACCTGCAGGCATCCGGGGTGAGCGTGGCACTCTATCCGGTGATTGATCACGCCGAACGGGCCGCCGACTGGTGCAGCGATCCCCTGCTGCAAAATGATCCGTTAAAAGCCTATTTGCCTCAAACGGCATGTAGTGAGACCCTTATCCAAAATATTGGCCTGAGCCAATGGTTGGGGGTCAAGGTACTGCCGGCCTGGGTCTCCTCCGACGGGGATCTGGTGCGCGGGTATCAGAGCCCCGAACAGCTGCTCAAGATACTGGATCATATTGATGTCCCTGCAAATCCGTCGTCGTCCGCGAGTTGATGATTCCCATCTGCCTGCCACCCTGCATCCCCTGCTTCGCCAAATCTTCGCCAGCCGTGGCGTAGAGGATCCCGCCCTGCTGGAGCGCAGCGCCAGCCAGCTGTTGCCGCCCCAGCGCCTCTATGGGATGGAGCAGGCTGTGCCGCTGCTGGCGGATGCCCTGACTGCCCAGAAACGGCTACTGATTGTCGGCGATTTCGACTGCGATGGCGCCACCAGTTCGGCGCTGTGCGTGCTGGCCCTGCGCGCCATGGGGGGGCGCCATATCGATTTTCTGGTGCCCAATCGCTTCGAGTTTGGCTACGGTCTCACCCCCGAAATTGTCGAGCTGGCGGTGGCCCGTGGCGCCGAGTTCCTGATCACGGTGGATAACGGCATCTCCAGCATCGCCGGGGTGGCGGCTGCCAAGGCGGCCGGCATGCAGGTACTGGTTACCGATCACCATTTACCGGGTCAGGAGCTGCCTGACGCCGATGCCATCGTCAACCCGAACCAGCATGGTTGCGATTTCCCCTCCAAGTCGCTGGCCGGGGTCGGGGTAGCCTTCTACCTGATGGCGGCCCTCAACACCCATCTGCGTCAGCTCGGCTGGTACGAACGGCAAGGGTTGCGAGCCCCCAATGTGGCGGATTACCTTGATCTGGTGGCCCTCGGCACGGTCGCCGACGTGGTGGCGCTCGATGGCAACAACCGCATTCTGGTCCATCAGGGCTTGCAGCGGATCCGGGCCGGGCGCTGTCGCCCCGGCATTCAGGCGCTGGTGGATGTGTCGGGCCGCGATGGTCGCCGTCTCACCGCTGCCGACCTCGGTTTTGCGCTGGGGCCGCGTCTCAACGCGGTGGGCCGTCTCGATGACATGTCCCTCGGGGTCGCCTGTCTGCTCTGCGATGATCTCAATTTGGCGCGCCAGCTTGCGGCTGAGATGGACAGCCTCAATCAGGAGCGCAAGGAGATTGAGCAGGGGATGCAGCAGGAGGCCCTCGCCACCCTGGAGCAGATCCGTTTTCGCGATGGCGAGGTGCCGTCGGGCATAGTGCTGCACCGGGACGAGTGGCATCAGGGGGTGGTGGGGCTGGTGGCTTCCAAGGTGAAGGAGAAATACTACCGCCCGGTCATCGCGTTTGCCGAGAGCAGCGAGACCGAGCTCAAGGGCTCCGGCCGCTCCATTCCCGGGGTGCACCTGCGCGATGCGCTGGAACTGCTCGATACCCGCCATCCGGGCCTGATGGGCAAGTTTGGCGGCCATGCCATGGCGGCGGGGTTGAGCCTGCCCAAGGCCAACATCGAGGCGTTCGGTCGGGCCTTTGAGGCGGTCATCAGCGAGCTGGTGACACCGGAGCTTTTGACCGGGGTGCTGCTCACCGATGGCGAGTTGTTGCCGGATGAGCTCAACCTCGAGCTGGCGGAGTTGATTCGCGCCTCCGGCCCCTGGGGTCAGGCCTTCCCCGAGCCACTGTTCGACGGCGAATTTGTGCTGGTACAGCAGCGACTGGTGGGGGAGAAGCACCTCAAGATGATGCTGACAACCGATTCCGGTCACGCGGTGGATGCCATCGCCTTTGGCGTCGATCTCAAGCGCTGGCCCGATGCCTCGGTCAAGCGGGTGCGGCTTGTCTACCGGCTCGATGTCAACGAGTGGCGCGGCAACCGCAGCGTGCAGCTGCTGGTGGAACATCTGGAGGCTGCCGGTCTCTGAGCCGGTTGCATCGCTGCTTTGTCGCAGATAGCGCTGACAACGGCCACCCTCGGGTGGCCGTTTTTGTTGGCAGATCTCTGGAAAAGGGCGTTGACCTGTCTATAGCTTTACAGTTTAAGCTCGTCTTTATCGGGTCACCTGAGGGCCCGCACCGTGAGTGATTGCCATGAAAATATCCGAACTGGCCCGCCGCTGCGGCCTCGCCCGCTCCACCCTGCTCTATTACGAGAAGCTGGGGGTGATTGCCGGTACCCGGGCCGCCAACGGCTATCGCCACTATGACGAGGGGGATCTGCAGCGACTGCAGATGGTGCAGGCCCTGCAGGCAGGTGGTCTCAGCCTCAAGCAGTGCCTCGCCTGTCTGGCTGGCGAGATAGATCAAGCGGCATTGCAGGCCCGGGTCAGGGAGCTGGATGAGGAGCTGGTGCGGATGCAGCGCGCCCGGGATTTGTTGGCGGATCTGACAGGGCTGCGCCCGCGCTCCGGTGAAGAATTCAAGGCCTGGCAGCTGCAACTGCAGCGCGAGGCACCGGAGGCCTACTTCGCGTGGGTGATGAAACAGGGTTTTAGCGAGAAAGATCGCTACCACTTGCAATGGTTGAGCAAAGACATGAATGAGCATGAGCGTTACATCAAGGACTTTATCCAGCTGCTGGATGGCATGAGTTACTGGGGGCCGGGGGATCGCGCCTTCACCCAGCAGCAGTTTGCCGCCTTGCCCATCCGGCCGCGCCGGATCCTCGACATGGGCTGCGGGCGCGGGGCCTCGACCATGGCGCTGGCTCAGGTGACCGATGCCGCCATTGTGGCCATCGATCTGGAAGAGGAGGCACTGGCCGCCGTGGCGGACTCCGCCCGTGCAGCAGGCTTTGAGCATGTCTCCACCCTCTGCGCCAACATGGCGGCACTGCCGGACGATCTGGCCCCGGCCGACCTCATCTGGGCAGAGGGGAGCGCTTACGTGATGGGTGTTGCTAATGCGCTGAAGGCGTGGCGTCCGCTGCTCGCGAGCCCGCAGGCTTGCATCGTGCTGAGTGATGCGGTCTGGCTGACCGATAACCCGCCCGAGGAGGCGTTGGCATTCTGGCAGCAGGATTATCCCGCCATGCAGACGCTGGCGGGCCTGCTTGAGACGGTACAAGCGGCAGGCTACCGCTGCCTGTCGCACACTCCCTTGCCGATGAGCGCCTGGAACAACTATCTGGACCCTATCGAGGTCAATCTGGTGCGCTATCGAGACGAGCTGGGGGAGAGTGGCGCCTGGCAGGACTTGAGCCGGGAAGTGGCCATCCATCGCCAATATCTGGGCAGTTACGGCTATGTGATCTGCTGCCTGCAAAAAGATGCGTGATTAGCTGTCGTAAAAAAACGAGGCGCCTGCGGGCGCCTCGTTGTTTATCAGGAATTGCGGGTGGTCATTACAGCTCGCGGGCCCAGGGGTGGGCTTTGGGGCGCAGCGCCAGCGCCAGACCCAGCAGCAGTACGGTCAGACCGTAGAGAGGCCAGCGGCCAAAGCGCAGGTAGGGGGTCTCGCCGTGGGCGGGACTCACTTCGCTGCGCAGCACGCCCGCTTCAAATTGCGGGATCTGGCCGATGATGCTGCCGTCGATGTCGGTAACGATGGTGATACCGGTGTTGGTGTCCCGCAGCAGCGGGCGAGCCAGCTCCAGCGCGCGCATCCGGGCGATCTCCATATGCTGCCAGGGGCCGATGCTGGTGCCGAACCAGGCATCGTTGGAGACGGTCAGCAGGAAGTCGGTATCGGCATTGACGTTGCGGCGTACTTCCTCCGGGAAGATGATCTCGTAGCAGATGGCGGCGGCAAACTTGAGCCCCTTGGCGATCAGGTTTGGCTGCACTTCATCACCCCGGCTGAAAGAGGACATCGGCAGGTTGAAGAAGGGGGCGATGGGGCGCAACAAATCTTCAAACGGCACGAACTCGCCGATGGGCAGCAGGTGGTACTTGTTGTAGCGGTTGGGGTGGTTGTAGAAGTAGGACTCCTTGCCATCCGCATCCTGCACCCCCATGCCGAGCACGGTATTGTAGAAACGCTGTTGCTGCTCGTCGTAGTGAATGATCCCCGCCAGCAGGCCGGTATCGTTCACCTTCATCGCCTTGTCCAGATTCTCCAGATAGGGGCCCATCGCTTTCTCTATGGCCGGGATCGCCGACTCCGGCCAGATGATGATGTCGGCATCCTGATTCTCGCGGCTCAAGTCCTGATAGGTGCGCACCGTGGGGGCCAGCGCCTCCGGATCCCATTTGAGGGATTGGGCGATATTGCCCTGCACCAGCGCCACCTTGACCGGCTCGCCACGGGTCACCCAGTTGAGCTGCATCAGACCGTGGGCACCGGCCACCAGCAGGGCGGGCACCGCCAGCCACAGTGGCGAGCGGGATTTCCACACCAGCCAAATGGCGGAGGCGGAGAACAGCAGTGCCAGGGTGATGCCCTGCACCCCGAGAATGGGGGCAAAGCCCTTGAGGGGGCCGTCGATCTGGCTGTAACCAAACCAGAGCCAGGGGAAGCCGGTCATCACCCAGCCGCGCAGCCAGTCAGCGACCAACCACAGTGCCGGGAAGGCGAGCAGCCAGCGGCTCCAGTGACGGCCGCCAAAGAAGCGGGCAAAGATCCAGCAGGCGAGCGTCGGGTAGAGGGCTAGATAGGCGGAGAGCCCGGCCAGCAGCACAAAGGCGACCGGCAGCGGGATGCCGCCAAACTCGGTCATGCTGACATGGATCCACCACAGCCCCGGCAAAAAGAGTCCCATGGCGTAGCCAAAACCGCGCCAGGCGGCCTGTTTCGGCGTTGCTTTGTCCTGCAGGGCGTAGAGGCCAAGCAGGGAGGGGATCACCAGCGGCCAGTAGCCGAAGGGGGAGAAGGCCAGCACTGCGATGGCACCAGAGGCCAATGCACTGAGGCTTAACAGAATTTTAGAAGTAACAGGGGATAATCTCACGGGCGATGGTGCTCGTCTTGGTGTGCAACTGGGGTCGAATGGCCGGTATCTTAACCTGTAAGCGGGGCAACGGCGAGCCTCGATGCCGGTGGCAGAGAGCACAACGCCCCGAGGTCGGGGCGTTGTTTCACACATCGAGCGGATCTGCTTATTGCGGCTCGGATTGCGCCGCCGCGTGGTGCTCGGGGATCTTCACCTGCAGCTGCTGCAGACGGCGCCGGTCGGCATGCATCACCTTGAACAGGTAGCCGTCCAGCTCGATCTCCTCGCCCTTCTTTGGCAGGTGGCTGAAGGCGTGCATTACCAGACCACCCACTGTATCCACCTCTTCATCGCTGAATTTGGTGCCGAAGAAGTCGTTGAAATCCTCGATCTCGGTCAGGGCGCTGATGGAGAAGACCCGCTTGCTGAGGCGGCGGATTTCGTCCGGCTCATCCTCGATGTCGTCAAACTCGTCGTCGATCTCGCCAACGATCAGTTCCAGTATGTCTTCGATTGTCACTAGACCTGAGACGCCACCAAATTCGTCGACCACGATGGCCATGTGGTAGCGCTCTTCACGGAACTCCTTGAGCAGACGGTCAACCCGTTTGCTTTCCGGCACGATCACCGTGGGGCGCAAGATTTTCTCGAGCTGCAGCGGCTCGCTGGCGTGATGGCCGCCAAACCCGAAGGGGAGCAGATCCTTGGCGAGCAGAATGCCCTCCACATGATCCTTGTCCTCGTTGATCACCGGGAAGCGGGAGTGGCCGGACTCGATGATCACCGGCAGGATTGCATCCACCGGCTGGGACTTCTCGATGGTCACCATCTGGGAGCGGGGGATCATGATATCGCGCACGCGAAGATCGGCGATCTCCAGCACCCCCTCGATCATGTCCTTGGTGTCCTGATCGATGAGGTCGCGCTCTTCGGCATCTGCTATCACGTCTACCAAATCATTGCGGTCTTTTGGCTCGCCCTGGAAGAGTTGGCTGAGTTTGTCGAGCCAGGTTTTCTTCGGCGAGCCGGTACTAGGGTGATCGTCGGTCATTTTCTCTCTTGGTTACTCGTATGAACACACTTGAAATAGTTCGGGTTATATAAGGATGGCCATCTGCTGTTTCAAGACGATGACCATCCGGTTCTTTACTCTTCGTCGTTCAGATAAGGATCGGCAAAACCTAGCTCCTGCATGATGTCGCGCTCAAGCGCTTCCATCTCTTCGGCTTCCTCATCCTCGATATGGTCATAACCTAGCAGATGCAGACTGCCGTGCACAACCATGTGGGCCCAGTGGGCCATCAGGGGCTTGCCCTGCTCCTCGGCCTCGCGCTCTACCACCTGACGGCAGATCACCAGATCGCCGAGCAGCGGCAGCTCCAGACCGGGTGGCGCCTCGAACGGGAAGGAGAGCACGTTGGTGGGCTTGTCCTTGCCGCGATAGGTGAGGTTGAGCTCGTTGCTCTCCGCCTCGTCGACGATGCGCACCGTCACTTCTGCCTCTTGCTGGAAGCCGAGAATGGTTCCGTCGAGCCAGCCTTGCAGTTGGGCTTCGGTGGGCAGGCTATCAGTGCTGGCACTGGCCAGCTGCAGATCCAGGGTTACGCTCATTGCTCGCTCTCTTTGCTGGAGTTTGTTTGGCCGGCCACCTTCTCGGCTGCCTGTTTGGCGTCGAACGCCTCATAGGCCTGCACGATGCGGGCCACCACCGGGTGGCGAACCACGTCTTTGGACTCGAAGAAGTTGAACGACAGACCATCGACCCCTGGCAGCACTTCCAGCGCGTGGCGCAGGCCGGATTTGGCGTTGCGCGGCAGGTCTACCTGGGTGATGTCACCGGTGACCACAGCCTTGGAGTTGAAACCGATGCGGGTCAGGAACATCTTCATCTGTTCGGTGGTGGTGTTCTGGGCCTCATCGAGAATGATAAAGGCGTCATTGAGGGTTCTTCCGCGCATATAGGCGAGCGGCGCCACCTCGATGATGTTGCGTTCCATCAGCTTCTCGACCCGCTCAAAGCCCAGCATCTCGAACAGGGCGTCGTAGAGCGGGCGCAGGTAAGGATCCACCTTCTGGGAGAGATCGCCAGGCAGGAAGCCGAGCTTCTCCCCCGCTTCCACCGCCGGACGGGTCAGCAGAATACGGCGGATCTCCTGACGCTCAAGCGCATCCACCGCCGCTGCGACCGCCAGATAGGTCTTGCCGGTACCGGCCGGGCCTATGCCGAAGCAGATATCGTGGCGCACGATATTGGCAATGTACTGGGCCTGATTTGGGCTGCGTGGCTTGATGAGACCGCGCTTGGTCTTGACCGTCACCTCCTTGCCATAGGGGATGCTCGGCGCCGGTTCGTCATCCTGCTCCAGCACTCGCGACTCCTGAATGGCCAGATGGACCATGTCGGGGGTGATGTCGGTCACCTTGCCACCCTTGAGGGGCTGGGTTTCCACATAGAGGTGCTTGAGGATGACGGCGGCGGCATCCAGCTGGGCCGGTTTGCCCACCAACTGGAAGTGGCTGTCACGGTAGCTGATCTCGACGCCGAGGCGGCGCTCCAGCTGCTTGATGTTGTCATCGAAGGGGCCGCACAGGCTGGCAAGGCGCTGGTTGTCGGCGGGCTCCAGATGCAGATTCAGGGTCGAGATGTGTCGGCTCAAAATATCCTCGTCTCAAGGCGCTCCCCATCCGCCGGGCGAATGGGGAGGAGGGGATTAATGGGGGGTGAAGGCGGCCACGCCCAGCTCGTCCGGTACGTTATCCGGGCGACGGGCCAGGATTTCGCTCGGGGCGGTGGCGATCCGCAGGTTCATCTCGCTCTCGCCGCGGATGAACTTGCCGCGCAGGGAGTTGGGACGCACCTCGGTGATCTCCACGTCGGCAAAGCCGCCGATCAGGGTGTGCTGGCCTTCGAAGTTGACCACCCGGTTGTTCTCGGTGCGACCACACAGCTGCATCGGGTCGAGCTTGGAGGGCCCTTCCACCAGGAGGCGCTGGGTGGTGCCCAGCATGGCACGGCTAATCTGCATCGCCTGGTTGTTGATGACGTGCTGCAGGCGGGCCAGACGGGCTTTCTTCACTTCCATGTCGACATCGTCGGGCATGTCGGCGGCCGGGGTGCCCGGGCGCGGACTGAAGATGAAGCTGAAGCTCATGTCGAAACCCACATCCTCGATCAACTTCATGGTCGCTTCAAAGTCTTCGTCCGTCTCGTTCGGGAAGCCAACGATGAAGTCGGAGCTGATGGTGATGTCGGGACGGGCGGCACGCAGGCGACGGATCTTGGATTTGTACTCCAGGATGGTGTGCGGGCGCTTCATCATGGTCAGAATACGGTCGGAGCCGCTCTGCACCGGCAGGTGCAGGAAGCTGACCACTTCCGGGGTATCTTTGTAGACTTCGATGATGTCGTCGGTGAACTCGATCGGGTGGCTGGTGGTGTAGCGAATGCGATCGATACCGTCGATAGCGGCCACCAGACGCAGCAACTCGGCGAAGGTGCAGATGCCGCCATCAAAGGTCGGACCGCGGTAGGCGTTGACGTTCTGGCCGAGCAGGTTCACTTCGCGCACGCCCTGCTGGGCGAGCTGGGCGATTTCGTAGAGCACGTCGTCCAGCGGTCGGCTCACCTCTTCACCGCGGGTGTAGGGCACCACGCAGTAAGTACAGTATTTGGAGCAGCCTTCCATGATGGAGACGAACGCGGTAGCCCCTTCGGCGCGAGGTTCGGGCAGGCTGTCGAATTTTTCGATCTCGGGGAAGGCGATATCAACCTGGGCACCATGGCCCTCTTGCACTTCCTTGATCATGGCGGGCAGGCGATGCAGGGTCTGCGGGCCGAACACGATATCCACATAGGGAGCGCGTTGGCGAATCGCATCGCCCTCCTGAGAGGCAACGCAGCCACCCACGCCGATCACCAGACCGGGCTTTTTGGCCTTGAGCTTTTTCCAGCGTCCCAGCTGGTGGAACACCTTCTCCTGCGCTTTTTCGCGGATGGAGCAGGTATTGAGCAGCAAGACATCTGCCTCTTCGGGCTCTTCGGTAAGCGTGTAGCCATTGCTGGCATCCAACAGGTCGGCCATTTTGGACGAGTCATACTCGTTCATCTGGCAACCCCAGGTTTTAATGTGAAGTTTCTTGCTCATTGCTTCTCTTGACTTGTTTTGAAATCGGCATGGTCAAAGGACCGCGCATTTTACTCCGCAATCTGGATACTGCCTAGCTAATATCCAGCTGGCAATGGTGCTCACCCGATACCTGTTGCCTGCAAGCTCAATAAGCTTTCTCCTTGATTTGACGCAGCAATTCCCCGTTTGTCTCACTGTTTATCAGCCGCCCTTGCGCTATCATGCAGCCATCCGGTTCACGTCCGGGCGCTGTCGCCGGACGCACCCTTTCAGGAATAAATGTATGGAACAGTGTGATATCGCCATCGTCGGCGCCGGCATGGTGGGCGCCGCCACCGCCTGTCTGCTGGCGGCTCAGGGCCTCTCGGTGCGGGTCATCGAGACCCAACTGCCGGAGCATTACGCGCCGGAGCAGCCGCTGGATCTGCGGGTCTCCGCCATCAGTCAGGCCTCGGTGGCGCTGCTGGAGCAGGCCGGTGCCTGGCACCATCTGCAGCAGATGCGGCTCTGCCCCTACCGCCGGCTGGAGACCTGGGAGCTGGACGGTTTTGCCACCCGCTTCAATGCCGCCGATCTCGGTCTGCCCCAGCTCGGCTACATCATCGAAAACCGGCTGGTGCAGCTCGCCCTGCTCAAACGGATGGAGGATTTCCCCACCATCCAGACCCACACCCCGGCGGCGGTGACCAGCCTGCGCCAGAGTGCGGATGAAGCTGTGCTGACTCTGGACGACGGCACCGAGCTGGCGGCCCGCTGGGTGCTGGCCTGCGATGGTGCTGAATCTCACACCCGCAAGCTGGCGGGTATCGGCGTATCGCGCTTCGAGTACCGCCAGCACTGCATGCTGATCAATATCGACACCGACTTTGCGCAGGAAGATATCACCTGGCAGCAGTTCACCCCGAGCGGTCCGCGCGCCTTCCTGCCGCTGCCCGGTCAGCACGGCTCTCTGGTGTGGTATGACAGCCCGGCCCGGATCCGGGCGCTGGCAGCCATGAGCAACGAAGGGCTTGCCGCCGAGGTGCGTCGCCACTTCCCAAGCCGGCTCGGCGGATTTACTGTCACCGGCAAGGGGAGCTTCCCGCTGGTGCGCCGCCACGCCAACGACTACCACGCCGGTCGGGTGGTGCTGCTTGGCGATGCCGCCCACACCATCAACCCGCTGGCGGGGCAGGGGGTCAACCTCGGCTTCAAGGATGTGGCCTGCTGGGCTGATCTGCTGCAAGGAGCTGGCGCCGACTGGCATCAGCTGGCGTTGGCCGAGCGTTACGAGCGGCGCCGTCGTCCCGACAACCTGCTGATGCAGTCGGGGATGGATCTCTTCTACGGGGTGTTCAGCAACGAGATTGGCCCGCTCAAGCTGGCCCGTAATCTGGCACTCAATCTGGCGGATAAAGCTGGCCCCTTAAAGGAAATGGCGCTGCGCTATGCACTGGGGCTGGTTTGACAGGTAGAAACCAGATAGCACGGGCTGAATGCGCGAAGGAGCAAAGGTGATGAACAAGGCACTGCTGGTGATCGATTTTATCAACGATATTGCCCATCCCGACGGGCGCATTGCCGCCTCTGCAGCCCATGTGCTGGAGCAGGATGCTGTTGCGCATGCCAATCAGGCGCTGGCCCATGCCCGCGCCAACGGCTGGCTGGTAGTGCTGATCAAGGTGGGCTTTGACGGCGGCTATCAGCTGCAACCCAAGGGGTCTCCCATGTTTGGTCGCGCTCACCAGTTGGGGGCGCTGTCGCTTACCGACCCAGGCACCGATTTTCACCCGGATCTGGATGTGCAGCCCGGCGATCTGGTGCTGACCAAGCCCAGGGTCAGTCCCTTCTATGGCACGGCGCTGGAGCCTGTGCTGCGGGCCAATCACATCGACCACCTATATCTGTGCGGAGTGAGCACTAGCTGGGCCATTCAGGCGGCAGCGCGGGATGGTCACGATCGCGACTACGCCATCACCATTCTGGAGGATGCCTGCGCCGCCGCAGATGCCACCGAGCATCACACCTCGCTGCGCATGCTGGGTCGCATCGCCGAGATCATCAAGGTGTCCCGGCTGGCTTGATCCTTAACGCAGGCAGCATCCGAGCACCGTGTTGAGATTGACTCTGCGGCCCCCTGTCGGGCCGTAGCGCTTTTGGGCAACATGATTGTCGGGCAAGATAGTCTTCACATGGATAACAACAAGGATGGACAGATGCGTTATCAGGGACGGATCGCGAGCTGGAACGAGGCGCGCGGCTTTGGATTTATTACGCCGGAGCAAAATGGCGCCGAGCAGGCAATGAATGGAGCACGCAGTGCAGGGCTGTTTGTGCATGTTACGGCGCTGCAATCAGATGGCCGCGTGCCAGAGCCGGGGGAGCGTGTCACCTATCTGATCGGCAGTGGCCAGGATGGCAAACCGAGGGCGTTACAGGTCTTTTTCCCCGATCGCCCGCTCACGTTGGCGGATGCCGTGCCGTCGGCCGCATCATCAGCGGCACCATCGTTTCGGGCAGCAAGTCAGCCGCCACGCCCCACCTCGACCAGAGAGAGAAGTAACCCCTATCGACGTCGCAAGAGCAGCTGGAGTGGCAAATTGATCCCCCTGCTGGTGCTCGTCGGCCTCTTTTCCATCTATTCCCGTTTCTCGGCCGAGTCGATGGCGCCATTGCCGGTCTCCTCTTTCAATCAGGAGGAGGTCAGCACGCCACAGGCAACGACCTTTATTCGCCAGTGTGATGGTCGGCAGCATTGTTCCCAGATGACCTCCTGCGAGGAGGCAACCTGGTTTTTGCAACATTGCCCGAACACCAAAATGGATGGAGAGGGCGATGGCATCCCTTGCGAAAATCAGTGGTGTGGTCATTAAATGTGACTTATCAAATACATATGCTCATGATGTGCTCTTGTTATCCGGAACAGGGAAACTGGCCTGAAACCTTGCCGGATGGTGTTCGATGGTGAAATTTGGTCTCAGTTGGCTAAGTGGAAATTGGGTGCTTTACTCCATCTGCTGACTTTATTGTTAATAGATGGCGGTATGCCACTTTTGCCACAGGATGGCCATCATGGTGGATGATATACAGAGGCCGCGAAGTCACTTCTCCGAGCGGGCTCATTATCTGGCTGTGCTGCTGGATTCGCTGGAAGACCAGATATCGGTGATAGACCGGGATGGCGTGATCCATTACACCAATCTCGCCTGGGAGCTGTTTGGTGAACAAAATGGCATGCCCAAGGGATATAACTGGCTCGGAGTCAATTACATGGGGGCTTGTGACGATGAAGCCGAGCCCTCTGGATTGGCTGCTGTGGAGGGGATCCTCCGGGTTATCCGTCATCAGCAGGAGAAGTTCTATCTGGAATACCCCTGCCACAGCCCCGACACCCAGCGCTGGTTTATGATGCGAGTAGCGCCGGTACCCGGGCTTGATGCCGAGTATTTTTCCATCGCCCATATCAATATCACCGAGCGCAAGCTGCTGGAGCTGGAAGTTGCCAGCCTCTCCCAACATGATCCCTTGACCGGACTGGCCAATCGGCGGCTGTTCAACAGCTTTCTGCATAACGAGTGGCGGCGCAGCATGCGTGAACACACACCGCTCTCCCTCATCATGCTGGATCTGGATAACTTCAAGGCGTGCAATGACCATCTTGGTCATCAGATGGGGGATGGCTCCCTCCAGCTGGTGGGCCATCTTCTGCAATCCTTCTGCCAGCGTCCGGCGGATCTGCCCTGCCGTTTTGGTGGTGACGAGTTTGCTCTGATCCTCGGCAATACCGATCGAGATGCGGCCCAGCGGATTGGAGAGGAGATCCGCCAGGCCATTAACGATCTCGACATCGTGGTGGCAAATAATATTCAGCTTAGCGCCAGCATTGGCATTGCTACCTACACGGCAGAGCAACTGCTGGAGGGAGAAGGGGCGTTGCTGGCCGCGGCCGATGCGGCGCTTTATTGCGCCAAGGGGGCGGGTAAAAACCGTAGCCACTGCGCCAGTTGTTGAGCCGCATTACCGCTTTTGTCCTGCATGCGCCCCCTTGATGGGGGCGCACTGTTTTGACGTGGCACGATGTTAGCTACCAGCGAGCGCTGGTTTCAGCGCTCGGGTGTGGCCGACACCGGCAGGGGATGGCTGGCGATCACCTGGTTGACGAAGTGATCCCGGATTGGGTCGGCAAAGTCCGGATTCCATACCATGCTGACCTCCCACTCGGAGCTGGGGCCTGAGAGGGGATAGAGGGTGACATCGGGCCCTGCGATAAAGCTGACGCTGCGTGGCAGAATGGCGTTGCCGATGCCCGCCGCGACCAGCGCCACCAGCGTCTGGATATCTTCGGCCTCCTGAACCATGCCGGTCAGCCGATTGGCGCCGAGGAAACCGGCGATCTGCTGGCTGAGACCGGGGCAGCGGTGGCCCACCATCTGCAACAGGGGTTGACTGGTCAGTGCCTGCTGGACGTCGAATGCGGCCGGGTCTGGCTCGGTCATCCGTGTCGGCACCGCCAGCACCAGCCGGTCGATCAGCAGTCTGTGCTCCTGCAACTGCGGCACCTGAGGTCTGCGCATAAAGCCAAGCTGCAACTGGCCGGAGATCAGCTGCTCCTGCTGGATGGCGGAGGGCATATCCTGCAGATGGACCATCACGTCCGTGACCTGCTGCTTGAAGCGGGCCACCAGCGCAGGGGCCAGTGCGAAACTCGACAGACCGAAGCCAATCTTGAGCCGACCGGCTACCCCGCTCGCCACCGCCAGCGCATGGCTTTCGAACTCCCGACCATGCTCGACCAGCGCACTCGCCTGAGTGAGCAGCTGGGCGCCGAGCGCCGTCAGCTCGGCACCATGGCGGCCCCGCTTGAATAGGGTGCAACCCAGCGTCTGCTCCAGCCCCAGGATCTGCTTGGTGAGGGCCGGTTGGGTGATAAAGAGGCGGCTGGCCGCTTCCCGGTAGTTGGAGGTCTCGGCCAGCGTCACAAACGCCTGTAGTTGCCTCAAGTCAAATTTCATTCCAATTGGTTATCCAAAGTGGCCATTTATTGATTATAAATTATCTAATCGCCTTGTTCTAATGGCTCGGCAAGGGGGGAATCGCCCTCCTCTGAACCGGAACAAGGAGCCATATCATGTCCACTCAACGTTATCTTTTTTTGATCAAGGGCACCCTGGTGCTGGCCCAGCCATTGGCGGCCCAGGAGACGGGGGAGCTGCTCGCCAGCCTGTTGCAACAGGGGTTTGTGGTCGGCCCCTTGCAAGTGTGGGCTGGCAGTGCCGAGCAGGCGTTGGCCTGTTATGAGCGTGCCGCCCAGCAGCAGGCCTTTGCCGATGCGCTCTCTGGCTCTCTGCCCGAGCTGGCCGGGGTGTCTGTATGAGAGCCTGTATGAGTGCTGGCATGAACACGCTCACCCTGTCGGTATCCGCCCTGCTGCTCGATATGGATGGCACCCTAGTCTGCTCGACCGGCGATGTGGAGAAGGTGTGGCGGCTCTGGTGCCAGCATCATCAGCTTGCCCCAGAGCCGGTGTTGGCTATGTGCCACGGTATGCGCTCACGTGAGGTAATCCGGGCGTCTGGATGTGGAGCGGGAAGCGGCGCGCCTCGACGAGCTGGAGATGCTGCATACCGGTGGCGACGCCATCTTTGGGGCTGGCGAGTTGCTGCGCCGCTTGCCGCCAGAGCATTGGTCCATCGTGACCTCCGCCAGTGAGCGGGTTGCCCGCCATCGCTTGAGTTGTGCCGGTTTGCCACTGCCCCACGTACTGGTGGGGGCCGAAGCAGTGATCAATGGCAAGCCCGATCCCGAACCCTATCTGCTGGGGGCTGAACGGCTTGGCGTGTCGCCCGATTGTTGTCTGGTGTTCGAGGATGCCCCGGCCGGTATCGAGAGCGCCCTGCGTGCAGGTTGCACCGTGGTGCAGGTAGGGGGGTATGCGCCGCTCAATCCGGCGGTGGTGGCGGTGATCCGCGACTGGCGCGAGGTGAAGGTGGAGTTGGGGGAAGGTGACTCCCTGCTGGTGACGCTGCCCGCCTGAGCGATGGAGATAAGGGGTTGTGGCTGCATATGCGCTATGAGCCATCCGCACTCTATGTTGCAATAAAAACGCCCCCGAACTGCGGGGGCGTTTTGCTTTCTCAACGGTTATTTGAAAACGCGGAAACGGGTGGCATCGTCGATAAAGGTCTTGTCGCCGGCCGGTTGCTTGATGCTGCCAAAGGGCATTTGGGCGCGCAGCAGCCAGCTGGCGGGCAGGTTCCACTCCTTGCGTACCGCCTCGTCGATCAGCGGGTTGTAGTGCTGCAGGGAGGCACCGACTTTCTCCTGCGCCAGCGTTGTCCAGACCGCAAACTGGGCGATGCCGGTGGCATGTTCCGACCAGATGGGGAAGTTGTCTGCGTAGAGGGCGAATTTTTGCTGCAGATCCTTGATGACATCTGTGTCTTCGAAGAACAGCACGGTACCGAAGCCTGCGCGGAAGCTGCCATCTACCTTGGCCTCACTCTGGGCGTAGGCCTCCGGCGGCACAATCTTTTTCAGCTCGGCTTTGACGATATCCCACAGCTTGTGGTGCTGGGCGCCAAACAGGATGACGGCACGGGAGCTCTGGGAGTTGAAAGAGGAGGGGCTGTGCCTGATGGCATCCTGGATCAGGGTCGTCAGCTGCTCCGGCGTATGGGACACCTGGTCGCCCAGGGCATAGATGGTACGACGTGCTTTGATCTGTTCGATAAACGGACTGCTCATAACATCTCCTTGTTCTGCTTGGCGTTGCAGCCGGTGATGGACGGTGTGTCCAGCGCCTGCCGAATCAGGTATAGACTATAACACCCGCAATGCAGAGCGGGGTTAACCCGGGGTAACTAGCGTTTTTCCTGTCAGTTGATATTCGTTTGCGAACCTTGACGTTTCGCTAATGTTGGAAGTGTCATTTAAGGGGCGCGAAAGTGATATTAATCAATGATTCACTCTCCTTTCTCTCCCACAATCCCTGTATGTTTTCTTGGTTCGGATGTGATGTGAGCCGTTCGTATCTCAATAAACGCTACTATGTGCTGGTTCCCCTCTCTGCATTGATTGGTTTGATGATCCTGATAGTGACGATCATCATGGCTATTGCCAGCTATCTGAGGGATATCGATATGACGGTATCCGGCTTCGGCCACATGGCCTCCTCCGTTGAAGCGTCCCTGATCCACGAGATGGTGAAGGTCAATGAGCGGCAACTGGCAGTGCTGGAGGCCTCGCTCGACAAGGAGAAGATCGCTCGCGGCGGGCTGGCCGACTCCCCCATCTGGGCCATTGCGCACAAGATCAAACCAGGTAACCACTACATCTACTTTTACAACCTGAACGCGGATCGTATCGACAGCTACCCGGACTGGCTACCGCCCCCCGGTTATCAGGCGGCGCTGCGACCCTGGTATCAGGTGACCACCAT
Organism: Aeromonas sp. R2-2; assembly: GCF_040908355.1. Lineage (NCBI taxonomy): Bacteria > Pseudomonadati > Pseudomonadota > Gammaproteobacteria > Aeromonadales > Aeromonadaceae > Aeromonas > Aeromonas sp. R2-2. Next base: position 50,455 of record NZ_JBFODQ010000012.1, read on the forward strand.
GCCGGGCGACGAGCTCGTCTGGTTTGGCCCCTACCCTGAATACAATACCAATGAACTGATACTCAGCCTGATCAAACGGGTGCGGGACGATCAGGGGCAGCTGCTGGGGCTGCTGATGGTCGACATGTCGTTCGACTCGCTGCAGCAGGCGCTACAACGGACGGTTGGTGGCAATCAGGCTGCACTCTATCTTACCTTGCGCGACAGCGGCCAGCTGGTGGTGGGCAGCAATATGGATCTGCTGGCAGATCACCCCATCGAGCAACATCAGGGCCAGCAGTGGCTCGGTCTGGATGTGTTGTGTCATGGCACTTTCCTGAAGCGCGAGCTGGCGGACATTGGCTGGGATCTCAATATCTATCTGCCGCCCGTGCTGTTTCGCAACAGCCTCTATGAGGCGCTGCAGATGGTGGTTTTGCCATTGATCTCCCTGTTTGCCATCTGGTGTTGCACACTGAGTCTGCTGGTGCGGATCTTCCGCCAGGAGCAGGCGCTGGTGTCGGGGTCACTGACCGGTATCGTGCGCAATCTGGAGAGTTCTCCCCCCATCACCAAGGCCAATACCTGGTTTGTGCGACGCAGCCTGAACGAGATCGATCAGGTCAGGGCCAGCTTCCTCAAGGGGCAGGATGCGCTGTTGCGGGACCCTCTGACCGGTATCATGAACCGGCGAGCCTTCGAGCAGCACAAGAGCGCGCTGGAGCTGAGGGGGGAGCGCTTCTGGCTGCTGCTGTTTGATATTGATCACTTCAAAGGACTCAATGACAGTCTGGGTCATGCCTTCGGCGATCAGGTGCTGTGTCGGGTGGCCAACTGTCTTGCTGATGTGCTGGGGGTGAGCACGGTTTACCGGATTGGTGGCGATGAGTTTGCCGCTCTGCTGCAACAGCCGCAGGATGAGTTGGCGGAGAAGCTCAATTGTCTGCTTGACGTGGTGCGACATCAACAGTGGCGTGAGCACAAGGGGCAGGTCACCTTGAGTATCGGCGGCGCCTGCCATTCACCCGTCGCCGACCCCATCTTCGAGCGTACTGATGCAGCCCTTTATCGTAGCAAGGAGGCTGGCCGGGACTGCTGGCATTTGGCGGATGAGGCTGCTGACTGACAGCTTTTGTCTCAGCGCAGTGGGCCTGTGCCGGGACACGACAACCAGATGGTGGGTCACCCTGCCGTAATAGTTTGGCTTTTTGGTGATTTTAATCTTTAAATTCAATCGCTTGATTTTACTCTTCCATTCTGGGCGGTGGCCGTGCGGCCATTGACTGTCGCATCCCTCATTTCTGCTGGCTGGCGAACCCCGTGGCGCTTTGTATAGTGCCGCTGAATATTAATCAGGTTTGACAGGAGTACCCATGGAGATGAATTCGCGTGCTCTTCGCGCACTGGCACTGCTGGGCGCCTTGCTGGCTGGCAGCACGACCGTGCACGCTTCCGAGACCCTCAATACCATTTTGGGTGGTGGCGCAGGTGGTGTGGCGGGGACCATGATCGGCAAGGAGCTGGGTGGCGATACCGGTGCGCTGGTGGGAGCAGCGTTGGGCGGTGCTGCCGGTGGGGCTGCGACGGCCAACAAGGGCAACAAGAATGAAGCGGCCCTTGGCGGCGCTGTGGGGGCGCTGGGCGGTGCCGCCATCGGCAAGAGTGTCGGTGGCGATACCGGGCAGCTGATCGGCGCCGGGGTCGGCGGGGCGAGCGGTTCGGCCATCGGTGCCAAGACCGGCGATGGCCACAAGAGCCAGGATCGCTATTACGATGATGACGACGATCATCACCATCACAAGCACCACAAGAAGTACAAAAAGCATAAGAAGCACAGATGGCACGACGACGATTGATGTGTGCGCAGTGAGTGTGGAAGATGCAAAACGGGGCCTGTTGGCCCCGTTGTGCATGGTGTGGTCACTCGATTTTGTGGTGACTCGATCGTGCAGTCACACCAGCCGGTGCTGACGGCGACCGGCGGCAAAGGCGTTGATGTTGTCGATCAGCTGATCGGCTAGCCGCTGCATCGACTCCTCGCTGGCCCAGGCCACATGGGGGGTCAGAATGAAGTGGGGGTATTGCAGCGCCTTCATCAAGGGATGGTCGGGAGGCGGCGGTTCGACGCTCGCCACATCGAAACCGGCGCCACCGAGGCGGCCGTTGGCCAGCGCTTGCAGCAGCGCCTCCTCATCCACCAGCCCACCGCGGCCGACGTTGATCAGCAGAGCGCCCGGTTTCATCAGATCCAGCTCCCGCTCGCCAATGAGGTTGCGGGTGTAGGGGGTGAGCGGGCAGTGCAGGCTGATCACATCCGAACTTTGCAGCAACTCGTCGAGGGGGAGGCGATCCTCGTCGTGACTGGTGCCGACCTGGCTCTGGGCGTAACGCACTGTCATCCCCATCCCTTTGGCCCGCTCGCCAAGCGCCTGTCCCAGAGTTCCCTTACCGATGATGCCAAGCTGCTTGCCGTGCAGATCCATGATGTTGTGGTCGAAAAAGCAGAACTGGCCGCTCTGCTGCCAGCGCCCCTCCAGCAGCGACTGGCGCCAGCAGAAGAGGTTGCGCGACAGGGCCAGCATCAGCGCCATGGCGTGCTCTGGCACCGAGGGGCCCGAGTAGTTGCGAATGTTGCACACCCCGACGTTGGCGGCGCGGCACGCTTCCAGATCCACGTTGTCGCTGCCGGTGGCGGCCAGGGCGATGAGTTTGAGCTCCGGTAGCTGGGCCAGTTCGGCGGCGCCGATCCGTACCTTGTTGATGATAGCGATGCTGGCATCTTTGAGCCGTTCCACCACCTGTTCCGGGGTAGTACTTGGATAGCTTTGCCAGTGGTGGGGGAAGTCGGGGTGATGCAGGGTGATGCCCGCATCCAGGGTATCGCTGTCGAGAAACACAATCTGCTGCATGGGCCTTCCTGCCATTGTTCAGGTTCGAGAGGCCATGATGCCAAAGAGGATGCAGTCAGGGCCAGCCTGCCGCTGTGTCATGGCTGGGCTTTATCCGGCAGATGTGAGCTTGCGCGCTTTATTGCGCCACGCTAGCGGCCGGTTTAGAGCCAGCCCAGATGGTTGAGCCAGCCCTGAATGCGGGTGGGGGTCTCCTCCAGCTCCATCAGGGCGTAGGGGCGATAGTTGAGCTTGTTGCTGCGCCGGCTCTCGCTTTTGCGGGCCTCGGCGGCCAGCAGGGGCCAGCGACCGCCATCCTCCTGATAGAGGTCCAGGGTGGGGATGGCCGCCTGAGCCACCTGTTTGGCCAGGGTCTGGTTGCTCTGCTGGTTGGGGAAGAAGCCATCGAGCAGCACCAGCGCATCGGGGGCTGGCAACTGTTCGCTGGCGATGAGGTTGGCTGTCCAGGCGGCGCCAGTACCTTGCGCCAGGATCAGCTTGAAGCCCCCCTCCTGCAGCTTGGCATCCGCCAGCTTGCTGATCCGCTCGGCAAACTGCTTGCGAAATGCATCGCTGTTTTTCGCTTTTTTCTCGGCGGCTGGGTCCAGTTCGGTCTGCTGGGGGGAGGGGAGCAGCAGCAGGGTATCAAAGCCCAGTCGACCAAGGGCGCGAGTCAGTTGCCAGAGCTGGCCGCTGCGCTGCCAGTCGGGTAGTAAAATGGCGAGCCCCAGATAGTTTTCACTGTCGTGTTTGGCGAACAGCACTGTCTGCTTGTCGATTTGGGTAGCATCGGGCAACCCTTTCCAGTCGCTGGCTTGCCAATGGTCGAGGGGCATAGGTTCGGCAACGGGGGGCGCAACCTCGCTCGCCTCTGCCCCATGGCCAGCCAGCAAGGTCAATAACAGCAGTGATAAGGATAATCTGGCCATAGTGTGCTCCCCCGGTTATCTGGGTTAGCGGCGGCGGCGGGATTTTCTGAAGGCGGGCGGTGTGATGGCAACTCGGAGGCAATAAAAAAGCGAGCCGTTGGCTCGCTTTTTTGCAATCAATTCAAAGCGGTCAATTAGTTGACGCGACGCTTGAATTCGCCGGTGCGGGTATCGATTTCGATCTTGTCACCGATCTCTACGAAAGCGGCAACAGCCAGCTCGTAGGTAGTGCCTTTCAGACGGGCAGGCTTGGTCACTTTACCGGAGGTGTCGCCACGGGCAGCCGGCTCGGTGTACTCAACTTCGCGCACGATGGTGGTCGGCAGTTCTACGGAGATGGCTTTCTCGTTGTAGAAAGTCACTTCGCAGATGTCTTCCATGCCGTCTACCAGGTAGTTCAGCACGTCACCCAGGTTGTCTTTCTCTACGTCGTACTGGTTGTACTCGGTGTCCATAAAGACATACAGGGGGTCAGAGAAGTAGGAGTAGGTGCACTCTTTACGTTCCAGCTGAACAACGTCCAGCTTGTCGTCGGCCTTGAAGACGGTCTCGGTAGCGCTGCCGTTCAGCAGGCCCTTCAGCTTCATTTTGACCACGGCGGAGTTACGGCCGGATTTGTTGAATTCAGCCTTCTGAACCACCATCGGCTCGGTGCCGATCATGACTACGTTACCAGCGCGGATTTCCTGTGCGGTTTTCATGTAAAAAATTCCTGTTCGTGAAACGGACGGATAAAAACTGCCAGATTATATACGGCTTTCCAGAAATTTCACCAACCGTGTGACGAGATCCCCATCCCGGAGCAACTTCTGTGACCAGCTTCGCCCATGTTGCTGCCAAATGGCGCTATATCGTGGCCATTGGCCCCAAAGTTCGCGGCAATCTTCGCCACGATTGAGAGCCAGATTAAAGCGGCGCAGCCATTGGCCGCACTCGGCGGGTAGATCGGATAAGTAGTGGTCAAGGAACTGCTCCAGCTTGACCAGATGAGCCTCCTCCTCCTGTTGGTAGATATGCCAGAGGAAAGGACGAGCGGCCCACTGGGCCCGCACGAAGGAGTCCTCCCCACGCACCAGATTGAGATCGCAGTTCCACAGCAGTCGATCGTAACCGGCCTGATCGGTCATCGGCAGCAGCTTGATGGTGAGGTTGCCCGAGTGGAGCAGATCCCCCGCTTTGGCCGCAGGGATGGCATCAGTCAGACCGGCACCGGTGAGCACATCGTTGAGAGAGCGCCCCAGCGGCAGCAGCAGGGTGACGGGCGTGGCGCTCTGGCACCAGCTCTCGACCAGGCTCTTCAGCGCATCGCTCTCGTAGGTAAAGATGCTGACCCGCAGCTCGTTCTCTTGTTTTGGCTGCAAACCGAGGCTGGCCCAGTAGGCTGCCAGTCCCGCATCATCTTGCTGCCACTGTTCCCGTTCGGTGATGAGGTCGTGCTCGCACAAAAGGCCGCCGGTTTTAGCGGTAAAGCCCGGGAAGAAGAAGTATTTGTTGAGGCTCTGGTTGCCAACTCGCTGTGGCGAGGCGAGGCCGTGACAATCCTCGACCCAGCTCTCCGCCGAGAGGTACTCCAGATTGATCCAGCAGGGGGGCTTGGGTTGGCTCGCCATCAGTTCGGCCATTTGTGCAATGAAGGGGGCGGGCAGTTCGCAGGCAAAGGCTTCGATCACCACCCTGGCCGGTGTCATGTCGCTCGGCAGGGACTCATGCCAGTGCTGGATATAGATGCCATCGACCCACTGACCATCCTGCGCCGGGTCGAGCCCTGGACAGATGCGGGCAAAGCTTGCCAGATCGTCCACCCAGAGCCGCACCTGAACCTCATTGCCATGTGCCGCAATATTCCCCTCCCGTTTTAGCTGGCGGGCGAGTCGCCAGGTGACGCCAATGTCACCGAAGTTGTCGACGACGCAGCAGAAGATGTCCCAGTCAAACGGGGGCAGGGGAATTGTCATGGCTCGGGATCCCAGATGCAAAAAACCGGTGCGCAGGGTAGCACACCGGTTGACTGGCTTCTAACCGTCAGCGCGTTACGGCGGTCTGTGGCAGGTTACTCTTTGCCGTAGACGTTGTTCTCTTGTTCGCGTACCCGGATAAAGGTGGTGCGTTTGGTGAGCTCTTTCAGCTGGCTGGCGCCCACGTAGGTACAGGTGGAGCGCACGCCGCCCAGAATGTCGCGCACGGCGTTCTCGACCGGGCCGCGGTAGGGCAGCAGTACGGTTTTACCCTCGGAGGCACGGTATTCGGCGACGCCGCCGGCGTGCTTGTCCATGGCGCTGGAGGAGCTCATGCCGTAGAACTTCATGAAAGGCTCACCGTCTACATCGACGATCTCGCCACCGCACTCCTCGTGGGCTGCCAGCATGCCGCCCAGCATCACGAAGTCGGCGCCGCCGCCGAAGGCTTTGGCGACGTCGCCCGGGCAGGTGCAGCCGCCGTCACCGACGATCTGGCCGCCGAGGCCGTGGGCCGCATCGGCACACTCGATGATGGCAGAGAGTTGCGGGTAGCCGACGCCGGTCTTGACGCGAGTGGTACAGACCGAGCCCGGGCCAATACCGACCTTGACGATGTCAGCGCCGGAGAGGATCAGCTCTTCGACCATCTCGCCGGTCACCACGTTGCCCGCCAGAATGACGTGGTTGGGGCAGGCTTCACGAATTTTGCGCACGAACTCGACGAAGTGTTCGGAGTAGCCGTTGGCCACGTCGACACAGATGAAACGCAGCGCTTCGGACATGGCGAGGATCTGGCGGGTCTTGGCGAAATCTTCAGCCGAGGTGCCGGTGGAGACCATCACATGGCCCAGCAGCGCCGGGTCGGTCTCGTTAACGAAAGCTTGCCACTGCTCAAGGCTGTAGTGCTTGTGTACCGCGGTCATCATCTCGAAACCGGCCAGCGTGCGCGCCATGGCGAAGCTGCCGACGGTATCCATGTTGGCAGCGATAACGGGTACGCCTTGCCATTGGGTCTGAGTGTGTTTGAAGGTGAACTGACGGGTCAGGCTTACTTGGGAACGGCTCTTGAGAGTAGAGCGCTTGGGGCGGAACAGGACATCCTTGAAACCGAGCTTCAAGTCTTCTTCGATACGCATTACAAATTCCTTATTGAGCCTTGTTGAAAGTCACTTTTGCAGTGGCAAATTTTCGGCAGGCGCAAAAAAACCGGTGGTTTTCAGGCCCTCCGGTTTACAACAGTGTAGGCAAAAATCCCTTCAGAACAAGACTGATAATTTGTAAATCCTTGTGGTAGCCTTTGGCGTCACAACCTGAGGTTAACCACCAGTTTCATCCAGCACCGTTCGGTGCCTTGCTCTCTTACGATATTCCCGCCCGCTTGGGCCGCCGTTCGGCCACTCTTTGTCGTCTCTCTCCTGACCCGCCAGATATTATCCAAGTAGCTGAAATAAATCGGATTGACCCACAATGGGACTGTGGTAGATCTGGGCGCAGGATTGACAAGGCAGGGCAGTAAAATGGGCAAGATGATGGTGGGGATCACCCTGATGCTGGCACTGTGTGGCAGTGCGCTGGCTGAGACCCCGACCAGCTATGGCTGGATCGAGAAGGGGCTTATTTTGCCTACCGGCGTGGCGGTGAAGATGAAACTCGACACCGGTGCGCTCACCTCTTCCCTCGATGCACGCTCCATCACCAGATTCAAACGGGATGGCAAGCCCTGGGTGCGCTTCATGCTGGTGGTAACTGATGCCGACAGCGGCAAACTGGTCAAGCAGCAGTTCGAGCGGCGGGTCGAGCGCAGCGTGACGGTGCGCGGAGCGGGCGGTATGGAGCAGCGGCCAACGGTGACCATGGCCATCTGTCTGGGGGACAAGGTGTATGAGGAGTGGTTCACCCTGCGAGATCGCAGCAAGATGATCTATCCGGTACTGCTGGGCCGCCGGCTGCTGGCTGAGCTGGGCCCGGTGGACTCCAGTCGAACCTTTACCGTGCAGCCAGATTGTCATTGAAAGTAAAGAGCCCGCATCGCGGGCTCTTTACTTATCGCTTATCTTGCCGGCGGGAGCGGGAGTAACACGCTCACCTCCAGCCCCCCTTCCGGCCGGTTGTGGACATCGAGGTCGGCGCCGTGCAACTGGGCGATGCGCGAGACGATGGCCATGCCGAGCCCCACGCCATCCCCCTGCTGGGGATTGACCCGAAAGAAGCGTTCATACAGCCGGGGCAAGGCGCTGGCGGGAATGCCGGGGCCGTTGTCGCTCACATCCACCCTCACCCGGTTACCCTCTCGCAGTACCCGCACCCTGATCTCGCCCTCTGGCTGGGTGTAGCGCAGCGCATTGTCGATAAGGTTGCTGAACAGCAGTTCGAGCAGGGTGGCCTGCCCCATCACCAGCTGCGGCAATTCACACTCCAGCGACAGTTGCTGATCCTTCTTGAGCGCTATGGGAGCAAGCGTCGCCAGGGTGCCTTGCAGCAGGTGGCCCACCTCAAGTTCGGTCAATACCAGCCCCTGCTGGTTGTCGATACGGGCCTGGGTCAGCAGTTGGCGGATCAGCCGATCGCTGCGGTCTAGGGCCTGCAGCATCTTGTGCAGGGATTGCTGGCGGCTGGCGTCATCATCGGCAGCCAGGGCATTTTCACTGTGGATCCGCAGCACCGCCAGCGGGGTGCGCAGCTCGTGGGCCGCCTCGTTGGTGAACTGTTTCTCTCGCTCTATGGTCTCCGCCAGCGCCTGCATCAGCCGGTTGATCTCGTTGGTGAGGGGGGTCAGCTCCTGAGCGCTTATCTTGAGGCTGAGCGGGCTCAGGTTGGCGGGGTGACGCTCGCTGATGGCTTGGGCCAGCTGGCGCAGGGGGGCCAGCCCGCGGGTGATGAGCCACCAGAGCAGGGCCAGCAGGAACGGCAGGGTGATCAGCAGCGGCAGCATGGTGAGGGTTGCCATCTTGCTGGCCAGTTCGCTGCGCTCGTCGTCCCGCTCGGCTACCACCAGCCAGGTCTGCTCCTGCTGGTTGTAGAGGGTGAAGGTGCGCCACTGGTGGTTATCTTTTTCGACCGTGTCAAAGCCGATGGCCAGGGTGACCAGCGGCTGCTCCGGGGCGCTGGGGGCGCGCAGTAGCAGGCCGCCCTTTTCATCGAGCAGCTGGAAGTAGAGATTGCGTTCGAACTCGTGGCCGTAGGGGGTGATCTCCCGATCTTCGCCGGTCAGGTTGAGGCTGGGGTCTTTTTGCCACTCATCGGGATTTTGCGCCTCCCACTCCTGATAGACGGTGCCGTTGGCGGGCAATTGCCCCTGCTGGGCCATATAGCGGGCCAGCAGCTGGTTGGTGATGCGGGCCGACTGGGCGAGGCGGGCATCAAACAGCTCCTCCATTTCGTGGCTCGCCTCCATGTAGCCGATAAAGGCGCTGATGGTGAGACTCAGGCTCACCAGCGTCAGGATACCGGTGAGCAGAAAGCGGCGAATGGAGCGCGGGCGTTTCATCGTGCGGGTGTCCGGCTTGGCTGTTCGAGCTGGGGAATGATGTAACCGACCCCGCGAATATTGCGGATGAGGTCGCTGTAGAACTTCTTGCGCAGATGGTGGATATGCACCTCTACCGCGTTGCTCTCGGCCCCTTCATCCCAGCCGTAGAGGCTCTGTTGCAGCTGATCTTTGCTCAACACCCGGCCGCTCTGGCTGATCAGCTCCTGCAGCAACTTGTATTCATGGGGGGTGAGTTTGACCGCCTCCCCCTGATAGGTGACCTGCTGGGATTCGGGATAGATAAGGATATCGCCATACTCCAGCACCGCCTGAGCCTGCCCCTTGCTGCGACGAACCAGGGCGCGCAGGCGGGCGTTGAGCTCCTGCAGGGCGAAGGGCTTGACCATGTAGTCGTCGGAGCCGGCATCAAGGCCGACCACCCGATCGTCCAGCGCATCGCGGGCGGTGAGGATCAGCACAGGCAGTTGGTGTCCTTCACGCCGCAACTTGCGCAGCAGGCTGAGGCCATCGATGTCGGGCAGGTTGAGATCGAGGATCAGGGCGGCGAATTCGTCGCTCTTGAGGGCTGCCAGAGCGGGCAACCCCTGTTGCAGCCAGTCCACCGTGTAGCCGCTATGGCGCAGTGCATCCTGCATACCATCCCCCAGCATCACATCATCTTCCACCAGCAGGATCCGCATTCTTTTCTCCCTGTTTGTTGGGTGTGGCGATCTGGCTCAGCGCCAGGGCGTACCGTGGCATAAACAACCCTGCCCACCAGTATGCAAGCTGGTGGGCAGAGTTTAAATAGTTCTTTGATCCATCAGGGTTTTATAGCTTGGCCAGCCGATCGCGGATCTCCATTCTGCGCCCTTCGTCGGCCACTTCGCGACCCGGGCGGGCCGGGGCGGCCAGCGCCTTGTCGAGGTAGGTTTTGGCCTCGGCCTTGCGACCCTGATCCAGCAGGAAGTCACCGTAGAAGAAGTTGGGATCGATGCCATCCGGATTGATGGCCAGCGCCTGCTTGAGCAGCTGCTCTGCCTTTTCGTCATCGCCAAAACCGACCGGCCAGCCGGGCACCTGATAGTAGAGGGAGCCCAGACTGGTGTAGGCGGAGCCGTCCAGCGCCTTGGGATCCTGTTTGAGCGCCAGCTCCAGCTTGGCTTTGGCCTCTTTCACCAGACCCAGTGCCCCCAGCCCCCCTTTGGCCCCCGCCCAGGTGCTCTTGACGATGGCCGACCAGATCAGCAGATCGGCGCGAAAGGGCTCCTTGGCGCTGGCCGCTTCGGCCTGGGTGCTCAAGGTTTCGAGGCAGCTCTCTTTCGCCTTGCCGGTCTGTTGATACTGGCAGACGGCCCACTGTTGCTGGATGGGGACGAGGGCATCACCCGCGGCCATGACCGAGGAGGACCCCAGCAGGATGGCGATGGCACAAGAGGTCACTGATTGACGGAAAAAGTTCATATTAATGCTCCTTCTTGGTCGGGATCGGGCGGGACAAGTCTGGTTGTGGCGCACTGTTGGCGCCGGCATCAGCCGTCCCTGGCTGAAGATGACGGGCATAACGTTTGATGATCGGCAGCTGTCTGGCCAGCGCCTTGTCGACAATGCCGGGCAGCAGGGCGTTGAGCCGCACGAACAGTTTTTCCGGCCAGCCGAGCCAGCTGCGGCGGGTTTCGTTGCACAGGGCTATGACCGCCTCTTCGGCCACCTCCTGCGGGCTGTCGGTCTGGGTGCCGAGCGCTGCATTCATCTCGTAAGCGGCCTCGGAATTGAGTTTGGTGCGGGTGGCGCGGGGGGCAAAGTGCAGCACCTTGATGCCGCTCCCCTCCAGCTCCCGTCCCAGCGCTTCGCTAAAGCCGCGCAGGGCAAATTTGCTGGCGCAGTAGACGCTGTAACCGGGGTAGCCGATGCTGCCCAGGCTCGAGCCCATGTTCATGATGATCCCCGGCTTGCGCATGGTTGGCAGCAGGGCGCGGGTGAGCTGGATGGGCGCCTCGATATTGAGCAGCAGCTGGCGCTCCACCTGCTCGAAGCTCTGATCTTCCAGCCAGGCAAACTGGTTGCAGCCAGCGTTGTTGATCAGGATGTCGATCCCCTGCTCCAGCGCCGGGTGTTGCAACAGCTTGGCCCGCTCCTGCGCAGAGCCGAGGTCGGCGAGCACCACCTGATGGCGCTCGGGATGAGGCAGTGACTTGCACAGCCGCTCCAGTGCCTGGCCGCGACGCCCGTGCAGCAGCAGGTGTGCCCCCTGGGCGGCCAGCTCCTGCGCCAGCTCTTCACCTATGCCACCGCTGGCGCCGGTGAGCAGCACGAGTTTCCCTTCAAGGTTCATGGTATGGATTCCCTTTTTGCTGTCTGCTGCCGACTTACGGCGTGGCGGTGAGGTTGTAGAGCATCTCGCCGTAGAGGCGATAGACCACCTTGGTGGAGTGGATGATGGCGGCCTGATCTGCCGGGCTCTCGACCTTATCCATCAAGGATTCAAAAAACTTGAGGTGCTCCTGATCCAGGGCGCCATGGGAGCTGAGGTAGCTCATCGCCTGCGGTGGCAGGCCGAGGCCCTTTTTCAGCTGGTCGGCGACGGTGAGGGCGATGGCGACGCTGGTGCCTTCCAGTACCTGCACCATGCCGAAGAAGCCCATGGGGTTGCCGCGCTGGATCTGGTCGTAGAGGAAGGCGACCATCAGCTCGATGGGCAGCCCGGGCTGGCCGTGGCGCACCGCCTCGGCATCACCGCCACAGGCGCGGATATCGCTTAAGATCCACTCCTGATGGCCATACTCCTCGTCGATGTACTCGGCAATGGCGCCGCGCACCCACTCGTACTCCTGACCCAGCTTGCCGCCGGTTGCCATCAGGAGCGGAACTGTGTGGCGCACGTGGTAGTAAGCCTGCGCCAGAAAGGCGAGATAGGTGTCACGGCTGATATCGCCACGGCGACAGGCTTCGATAATGGGGGCGTTGAACAGATGCTCACGCTCCTGAGCAGTGGCTTGTTGCAGAGTCTGGTAGAAGCTCATGACGATTCTCCTATAAGGCATTGGCTGATTTGCCGGGAAAAGTGTTGGTAAATCTCGTTGCGACGGGGGCGCCCGTTGGCGGTCAGCAGGCCGGGATGCTGGTCGAGTGCCACCGGCAACCAGTGGTGCAGCCGGGCATAATCGGGCAGCCGCTGGTTCAGACCGGCGATCTGGCGGGGCAGATCCGCCTCTTTGCCCGGCAGGGGCTGGATCAGCGCCACGTTGGCAGGCTGACCATCGCCAAAAACCACGATGCGGGCGATGGCGGGGCAGAGCTGGGCCTCGGCTTCCACCCACTCCGGTGAGAAGTTGCGGCCAAAGGCGGTGATCTGGACATTCTTCTTGCGCCCGGTGATATGGAGGTAGCCCTCATCATCAAGATGACCGAGATCGCCTGTGGCGATCTGCATGGCAGAAGGTTCGCCAGTGGCAATCTGTTCGGGAGTTGGTTCGTTGCTGCCGAGATAACCCAGCATGGCACTGCCGCTCACCATAATTTCGCCGTCGCTGGCGATGGTGACCTGACAGTGGGGTAGGGGGCGGCCGACGCTGCCGGGCTTGTCAGCATCCGGGCTGTTGAGCGCCACCACGGAGCCACACTCCGAGAGGCCATAACCTTCGTATACCGGCAGTCCGAGCTGGCGGGCATGTTTGATCAGGTCGGGGGCTACCTTGCCGCCACCGACGGCAATAAAGCGCAGGCTCTTGAGCTGCTGGGCCAGCGTCGGGGTGCTGGTGCAGAGCGCCAGCAGCAGGCGCAGCAGTTCGGGCACCAGCACCAGACTGTGGGTCGACCAACGCAGCAGGGCCTCCCCCAGCATGGCTGGATTGAGCAAACTGGAGCCGGTGAAGCCGAGCTCCCCGAGAGATGGAATGCGGCTGCAGGCACCGGTCAGCAGCGGCACATAGAGGCCGGTGAGGTTCTCAAGCAGGGTCGCCAGCGGCAGCAGGGTCAGGTGTTTTTCCACCTTGGCTGGTGCGACCCGCTCGGCCAGTGCATGGCTCACCGCCATCATCTGGCTCAGTGACAGGCAGACGCCCTTGGGCTGGCCCGTAGTGCCGGAGGTGTAGGTGATCTTGGCGGTGCCCTTGGGCAGTGCCGATCGATTGGCCGGGGTATGGCGCCATAATGGCAGCTCGCCGGTGATCAGCGAGATCGGTTCGGCGGCATGCCATCCCTGATGATGTGGGCCCACCAGCGCATCGGCGCCGCTGCTCTCCAGCAACCAAGCCTGCTGGGCCTGACTGAAGAAGTGGGGCACCGGAATGACCACGATACCGGCGCGGGTGCAGGCGAGATCCAGCAGCGCCCAGGGCAGGCCGTTGTCCAGTTGCAGCGCCAGACGGCTGATGTTGAGCTGTTGCAGCTGGCTGGCCAGACGCTGGATCTGTTGCCACAGGGTCTGGTAATCGAGACGCTGCTGGCTGCTCAGCAGCGCAGGGGATTGCGGATTCTCGCGGGCATGTTTGGCGATGGCGTCGAACAGGCTCATTGGGCGCACCTTTTTTGATGGGGCTGGTTATCACTGCTCTTGTCGGCATCGTTAAACAGGGTCGGCATGGGGGCCAGCAGATTGAGCAGCAGGCTGCGCTGGGCCAGCACCTCACGCCCCTGATTGATGTCGCCCACCATCACCTTGGGTTGGCAACGGTAGTACTCACCCCAGGCGTCGGCGTCGGCCCCCACCTGATGAGCCTGGGCGGGGGCCAGCTCCACCGGATTGAGTTGCAGGCGGGCAAAGCTGTTGCGCAGCTTGGCCGTGCCGGTAAAGACCACGTAGTCGAGGGCGTTTTCACACAGCAGACGACACAGGGCCGCGAACATCAGGCGGGCATTGCCTGGTTCGCTGCAGGCCAGATTGCCCACTTCGATAATCCGATTGCGTGCCGGGTAGACCCCGAGGCGGGTGTTGATGGCGGCCTCGATGGGTTGCTCCAGATACTGTTCCAGATAGAGAGGCCCCTCACTGGCATGATTGAGACCACAGGCACCGACCAGCGTCCCGTCCGCCCGATATAGCCCCAGCAGACAGGGGAGAAAATGGGGGATGCGGGCGTTGAACTCGAGGGTGTAGGCGGCCTGGATATAGGTTTGCAGCGCCATGACCTGCTGCGGGGACTTGGCTAGCAGCAATCGGTAGGGGGCCTGGATCTCGGTGGTCATGGGTGACTCCTTCTCTTGCGATGGTTTGAGAGTAAAAGGGCAAACTTAAGAAACCCTTAAGGAGCAAAAAAAGTTGTCAGCGAGGCAGCGGGCAGGCAATCTGCGCCGCTGTTATCCCACAGGAAGCCCCCAAGAGGAACCGCCATGTCATCCACCGTCAGCTGCCCCCTGTGTGCCAGCCATCGCAGTTATCCCCTGTCGGTGGCGGGCAAGCGCTATCATCGCTGCCTCGCGTGCGAGCTGGTCTGGCTGGATGAGGCGGATCATCTGGATGAGGCGGTGGAGAAGGCGGTCTATGACGGTCACGACAATCGGGTGGATGATCCCCGTTATCGCACTTTTTTGATGCGGGCATTTGGCGAGGTACTGAGTCGGGTGCCAACTCCTGCCTGCGGCCTCGATTTTGGCTGCGGTCCCGGCCCTGCGCTGGTGGCGATGGGGCGCGAGGCGGGTTACCAGATGGCGGGGTATGACAAGTTCTACGCCGATTTTCCCGAGTTGCTGACGCGTCAGTATGACTTCATCACCAGTACCGAGGTGATCGAGCATATCGCCGAGCCGCGCACGGTGCTGGCGCAGTTGTGGGATTGCCTCAAGCCCGGCGGCCTACTGGTGTTACAGACCCAGCGGGTGCTCAGTGACGAGCGCTTTAAAAACTGGCGCTATCGCCACGACCCGACCCACATAGTCTTCTTTGCCGAGGCATCGTTTCGGGTGGTGGCCGCCAGCTGGCAGGCCGAGCTCAGCTTCCCCCACGCCGATGTGGCGGTATTGCAAAAAAGCACGCCCTGAGGCGTGCCTTCGTCTGTTACTCGTCGGATTCTTGCTCGGCGCTACTCCTTGTAGCTCTTGTCCTGCCACTGGTAGTACATCAGGGTAGATTTGACGCCGATTGACTTGAACGGCTCTGGCGGCAGCCACATCGGCAGGGTCTGCTCCGCGTGGTTGAACCAGGGATGCTCCTTGCCTTGATAGAGGCTGGCCACGATGTCGCCAAACAGGAAGGAGAGGTTGATGCCGTGGCCGTTGTAGCCGAGGGCGTAGTAGATGTTCTTGTGATCCCCCATTACCCCCACCGCTTCAGTGCTGTCGCCGGTCATGCCGAGTACCCCGTCCCACACCTGTTCAAATTTGATCCCCTTGAGGGCCGGATAGAGGGTCACCAGCTCGGTCATCATCATCTCGCTGACCCGGTTAAGATCGCCTTTGTAGTTGAGGCCGTCGTTGAAGACGTACTCGGCATTGCCGCCACCGATGACGATACGGTTATCCGGGGTCAATACCAGATGGAACAGGATGTTGCGGGTGTCGTAGTAGGGCACCCGACTCTGCCACTGGATGGCGGCCAGCTGCTTTTTGGTGAGCGGCTCGGTAACTGCGCTCTGGGCGTGTACCGGAAAGACCCGGCCGCTGAAGTAGCCAAGTTTTGAGGTATAGCCGTTGGTCGCCAGCACTATGCTGTCGGCGATCACCTTGTACTTGTCGGCCACATTGAGCTCGATCTGCTTGCCCTCCTTGATCCCCATTACCGGGCTCTGCTCATAGATGGTGACGCCCGCCTGCTCCACCGCTTTGCGCAGGGCATTGACCAGTTTCATGGCGTGAACCTGACCACCATTGGGGTCGTAGACCGCCCCCACATAGCGGTCGGTGCCCAGTTTTTCCTCTGTGGTATCGGCGTTCCAGTACTGGAGCGGGATGCCGAGGCGATTGGCGGTTTTCACATAGTCGCGGTACTCGGCGATATCCTCCTCATCGAGGATCGCCTCCACATAGCCATCGAGCTTGAGATCGGCCTCGACGCCGGTTGAGGCGACCAGCGCCTGCAGCTTGCGCATGCTGGCGACGGTGAGATCGTAGTGGCGCTTGCTCGCTTCCCCCTCTTCGTAGAGATCCATCACCTCTGAGCCCGGCAACACCATGCCGCCGTTACGGCCCGAGGCACCACTGCCCACCTGCTTGGCCTCGAAGATGGCGATCTTGAGCGACGGGTTGGCCTTGGCCAGATGCCAGGCGCTGGAGAGGCCGCTGTAGCCGCCGCCTATGATGGCGATATCCACCTTCATGTCTTGTGCCAGCGGGGCGCTCTCCTCTGCCGGTTTCTCCTTGAACCAGTAGCTGGTGTTGGGCTCAAAGTCGCTCATCTTGGGGCCGCAGGCGGCGAGGAAAAAACAGCTGATGCACATGGTCAACGCTCGTTGGCAAAGGGTGGTCGGATTCATTTTCTACTCCGGTTACAGATACAAAATGTCAAATCATTTCATCGGGTTGGGCGGTATTGACCCGGCGGCCTATGTCTCGCAGCCGGGCCAGCTGATCGGCAAGGCCGGGCCCCTCATCCAGGCTGGTGACAAAGTTCCAGAGGTAGGTCATCACAGCATAGACATGGCCTGCCGAGACCTGGGGCTTGGCCATCAGCATGGTGATGGCCAGCAGGAACAGCAGGGAGGCGCTGATACCGACCGCCAAAAAAGCGAGTGCCTCCCGATCCGAAATCCGGATACGGAGCCAGGCCAGCGCGCGGTAGTGGCGGGCGAGGCTGGCTGAGTGGGCATGGGTGACCAGCTTGACCTCGTGTTCCAGCCGATCGTTGAGCCGCTCGTGCAGCAGCTGGTTCTTGCGCGAAAAGCCGGGCAGCAGCAGGCCGAACAGCAGCAATACCCCCATGCAGGCGATGCCGACCCAGAACTCGATCACCATCAGCATCACGGCCGCCCCGACGATGGAGATCAGGCTGGTGGCCAGGATCGGGATATGTTTCTCGAAGAAGTCGACAAACTCCCGCGCCAGGGTGACCCGCGCCACTATGGTGGATTGCCCCTCCCGCTGCTGGCGCTGGGTCAGGATCACCGGCACCGCCAGTGCCGCATAGATATGGGTAAAGGTGCGGGTATCTACCGCCCGGCGCAGGGCGCCGATCAGCCAGAACAGCAGCACGATGAGGGCGTAGCTTGAAGCCTGCAGCCACTGGCCCTTGACGATGGCGTCGATGGCAAAGCCGGCGAACAGGGGATAGACCACCAGCAGGATGTTTTCGAGGGCCACCAGCGAGAAGGTGCCCGCCAGCTTGAGGGGATTGGCCCGTGCAATCGCCCCCAACGAACGACCGGCCGAGTGTGGCAACGGCGTGGCCTGCTCGTCGCAACTGGCTGCCGAAGTGGTTGGTGTTGTCATGGGTTATCTCCTAAGATGTCGGAAACGCTAAGTTTGAGCGAGTGCTCAAAGTTTGTTTGAGCGACCGCTCAAAGTCAAGCAGATCGATTGATATCGCAGGAGGTCAGATGGCACGCCCATCAGCAGAACAGCGCAAAGAGATGATCATCGAGGCCGTATTGGCCCTGTTTCGAGAGAAGGGGATGGCTGCATCGTCAACCCGTGATATTGCCGAGCGCACCGGTCTGGCGCGCAGCCACGTCTACCACTACTTCAAGGATTGGAAGGAGCTCTGCCTCTGCGCCGTGGAGCGTTTCACCAGTCAGGAGATAGCCGAGCAGCGGGAGTGGCTGTTGCCGCTGCCGGCCCGCGAAGCGTTGCCGCTCTTTGTGCGGGACAACCTGCCGACCAGTCAGGATGCCTCCTGGGCCATCTATCTGGATGCCTGGAACGAGTCACTGCGCGACCCTGTGTTTGCCGAGAGCTACCGCAAAATCATTCTGGCGTGGCGCGAGGTGCTGGAGCAGATCCTGCAAAAGGGGATCGACAGCGGCGAGTTTGTGGCGGGCGATGCCCGGCGACTGGCGCGCCAGATCACCTCGCTCATCAACGGCTATGCCGATGACCTCATTCTGGAGCCGACCCCCGAGACGGTAGAGGCCACTTATCAAGAGATCATGCTGGTGGTGAATCAGCTGGTCTTGCCCCCGGCCCATTCATAGCGGCGCTGGCACACAAGGGAGGGGAGGCATGCCAGCGTGGTGCCTCCCCCGGTTTTGTTGGCTATCCGCCGGGTGCGCGATGGTCAGATACCAGGGAGCGGTTGTTGATGTCGATTACCCATTTGTCACTGCAAGATGCCCGTCATCTGCAACTGGCGGCGCAGGGGCTGCTTGCCCCCCGTCGCAGCAAGGCGACCCCGGCTGATCTGCTGGCCACCATTCGCCGCATGGCGCTGCTGCAGATCGATACCATCTCGGTGGTGGCGCGCAGCCCCTATCTGGTGCTGTTCAGCCGCCTTGGCCAGTATGAACCGCGTTGGCTGGAGCAACTGCTGGCCGACGGCGAGATCTTCGAATATTGGGCCCACGAGGCCTGTTTTGTGCCCCGCGAGGATTACCGGCTGTTGCGCCACCGGATGCTCGATCCCGCCGCCATGGGCTGGAAGTTTTCGGCCAACTGGCTTGCCACCCATCAGCAGGAGATTGGCCAGCTTATCGAGCGCATTCGCCAGCACGGCCCGGTGCGGGTGGCTGACTTTGAACGCACAACCGGCAAGGGGAACGGCTGGTGGGACTGGAAACCGGAGAAGCGTCATCTGGAGGTATTGTTTACCACCGGTCAGCTGATGGTGCGGGAGCGACGCAACTTTCAGCGGGTCTATGACCTGGCCGAGCGGGTCATCCCCGATTGGAGCGACCAGCGGGATCTGCCGAGCGTCGAGCAGGCGCAGCGGGATATGGTGCGCGCCAGCTGCCGGGCGCTGGGGCTGGTCAAAACCGGTTGGGTTGCGGACTACTACCGGCTGCGGCGCGGCAAATACGATGACCTGCTCCATCAGCTGGCGGACGAAGGGGAACTGTTGCCGGTACGAGTGGAGGGGTGGCAGCACGGCGCTTTTGTGCACGCCTCCCTGGCCGATGAGCTGGCAAGGGCACAGGCGGGCACCCTCAAGGCAACCCATACCACGGCCTTGTCGCCGTTTGACCCGCTGGTGTGGGATCGCAAACGGGCCAGTGAACTGTTCAACTTTGACTATCGCATCGAGTGCTATACCCCGGCCCCCAAGCGTCAGTACGGCTACTTCGTGTTGCCCTTGCTCCATCGTGGCAAGCTGGTGGGCAGGATGGATGCCAAGGCCCATCGCCAGCAGGGGATCTTCGAGGTCAAGAGCCTCTATCTGGAGGCCGGGGTGAGAGTGACCCGCACGCTTGCACAGGATCTGGCGAAAGCCCTGCAAAAGCTGGCTGACTGGCATCAGACGCCGCAGCTCCGTTATGGTGCCATTCCGGCCAATTTGCTGACGTTGTGGCATGAAAGCGCCCCTGCAAAGTGAGCACTATCCCTTCTGGGCTAAGCTGCAAGAGGGATAAACAGTTCGGGAGCGGGAGATGAAACGAGTGGCAACATGGTGGGCGGGATTGGCGATGGCCATCTTGTCCCCCGCGCTATGGGGGCAAGAGCCGCCAGTGAAGATCTGTCTGGGGGAGGGCAACGAGTGGGCCCCCTTTACCTACTGGGAGCGCAAGGACGGTGTGCCCGATACCAGCCGCCTGACAGGTTCGGCGACGACGCTGGTGCTCGATGCCCTGCAACAGAGCGGGCTCTCGCACCAGATCCGCTATCTGCCCTGGGCGCGGGTGCAGCAGGAGCTGGCGGATTATCGCCAGAATGGTCTGTGCGAGCTGACCTGGGATGCCAGCTACAAGCCGGAGCGGGCCGAGTTTGCCTTCTACAGCGTTCCCCTCTATTACACCCACCTCGGTTTCTTCTATCTCAAGCGCCGCTACCCTGAACCGCCGGATCTGCAGACGGTCAATCGCTCCCGGGTGTGCGGGGTGATAGGCTACAACTACACCCCCTACGGGCTTGCGCAGGAGCCACGCCGGGTCAAACAGTTGCAGCAGGCGCTCGATATGCTGGAGCGGGATCGCTGCGACTTTCTGCCGAGCGAAATCGAACCTCTGGTGGCAGGCATCAGCCTTGGCATCTACCGCAGCGAGAGCGGGTTGCTCAATCTCGCCCTGCCCAGCCGCAAGGGATTCTATCTGCTGGTGAGCAAGGGCTCTCCCCGCGGTCACGAGCTGGTGAACATCCTCAATCAGTCGCTGGTGGCATTTCAGGAAGGGGGGCATACGGATGAGGTGATGCGCCGCTTCTTGCCAACGATGGAGTAATAGCGAAGGGTTGCTGTCATTCTGGG